>CAZJPX010000041.1:0-6862 GCA_964548325.1 uncultured Staphylococcaceae bacterium | reverse complement strand
TTAATTCTTTCTTTTGTAAGTCTTTCGGTGGCAATTGCTTCATTAGTGGTTAGTATTAATACATATAACAGTCGATATGATGCTACTGCTGTATCTTCCGGAGGTCTAACATTTACTTTTTCTGCAAATGGTAAAGATAGTGGTGCAGGATCATTTACCGCTTCTGCTGGAACAATTACATATGGCTATTTTCAAGAAAGTGGCTCTACACCTACGCAGTATAGACTTAATTACAAATTATCAACCGAAACTACTTATACCACATTAAAAACTTTCACCGTTTACTCTAACAATAGTTACGCAGGCGCATTTACCTTGGCAACTAGTAAGTATTCTGCAAGGTATGATATACAATGTATAAAACTTTCCAATAAAACAACAAAATTCGTTTTGGAATTCGATTGGGGTATTAAATAAGTTTTAAATAAGTATTATTGCCATTAGAATCTTTTTCTAAGGGCAACAACAATATTATAATTATAATAAGTGGGGTTATAATTTATGAAAATAAGTGGGTTTCATATAAAAAATAAATTTATTAATTATGAAAACCTTACGTTTGATTTTTCAAATTTTGGAATCTATAAAATAAGCGGAGAGAACGGAACAGGTAAAACATCTATAATTGAAAAAATTGTCTTTGGTACTTATCATGTTCAGTTTGATTCCGAAAAGTTTTTTCAATTATGGAAAAATCGACGTTATGCTATTTTTACATATATTTCACAAGACATAGTAGATAGTAATCAAAATGTAGGAGAATATATCTGTAAAGGAAATCGTTATATTAAAACTACAGATGCAATTGCTCTTTTAAATGAATTTGGATTGGACGAAAGTATTATCTCACAAAAATTTAAGGTACTATCAGGTGGTGAAAAGAAGAAAATACAAATAATAAGTGGTTTACTTAAAGATACTCCATATATATTTATTGATGAACCTACAAATAATTTAGATAATGCGTCTGTCAATTGCCTAAACAAAATTTTAAATAAACTGAAAGATAATAAAATTATAATTTTAATATCACATGATGAACGACTAAAATGTGAAGTAATAGCAGAATACAATTTGTTTAACAATGAATCGGTTTATATTAATAACAAGAAATTATCTGTAACTCAAAAACATTCCGCAAGTATAGACACATCTACTTTAAATACATACAATACAAAGCCTAATTTTTTCAAAATTCTAATTCCTGTTTTAAGAAATTATGGGCAAATAGTTACAATCTTCATATTATTGTTTGGATACATTATGCTTTCCCTTTATGCAACCTATGAATTTAAAAATGGCTTAAGCGAAGAAACACCTGTAAGGGAAAATATTATATTGGTTCAAGCGAGCACTTATTATGATGAAGAATTACTTTCATACTATGTAAAGGGCGAAAATATTATTATAGATGAATCATTGCACACAAGATATTTAAATCTCGGTGATATTTATGAAGATGTAAGCAATTTAGAGGGCGTAGATAAAATCTATATTACTGATATAAAATATCAAAATAACATAGAATCAATGATTTTAGATGGTACAATCGGAAACGAATTACATTATGTTTCTTTTCCTAAGGAATATACCCAAGATTTTTGGGATTCTAGCTATATTGATTACGGATTAGATCTGTTGGAAGGAGAATTTCCAGAAGATGAAGGAATGGAAGTAGCAATTTCGAAAAATTTATTGTGCAATTATTTTGGATACACTGAGGAAACAGCTTCCGAAGCAATAGGCGACAATATTGTTCTATCACTAAATGGTAACGAAGAAACGTATGAAATAGTGGGATTTACCTATTTTGACTATATTTTAATATCATATAACGAGAATATGAACTATGGTGCATATTGTTATAACGAGACAACGTTTGAAGCATTTGCAATGGAGCAAATTCAATTTGAAATAGATAGAGATGGCTGGCCTGCGTTGGTTCGCGAATCTATTATATTAACATCATCAGGATATGAAGCTGATATATTAAATCATTTAATGACGAATTATCCTGCTGGGTATTATTTATCCAATCACTACACTGTTGTATCGAGTAACGCATACAATAGGGGAAGATTTATAGAAGTCCTTATTCCTAATTTAATAGTTGCTTGTGTTCTTTCCATAGCATTTATTTTTATTAATCATTATGCTATTAAATATAACTATGCAATACTATGGGATTATGGAAACTATTATATTAATAGAAGCAAAATGAAGTTCATTTACTGTTTAACATCATTAACGTTATATTTGCTTATTGTTATTTTGCTTATTATAGGAAATTCTTTTATTAGTCCTTATGCATATATGAGTAATTGGTATTTATTGATAGATGGTTCAATTACTCTAGTGCCATTAAGTACATCTTATTTTATAAAAAAAGGAAAAAGGAAGTTTTGATGAAATTATATTTTGATGACATTGTAATTAAAAATAAGTTGTTACTTAATGGTGGGCATCTAGAAGTACCAGAAACTGGAATCACTATTATTCAAGGAAAAAATGGCTGTGGTAAAACTTTGCTGTTAAAGAATATATTTTTAAATGAAAAAAATGCAGACAAATTTATGACCTTCATAGATCAAAATAACAATAGTATTTTAACAGGAGTAAATGTCCTTCAAAATGTGTCAATGTCTAGCGATGAGGATGTAAATAACAAAATCAAACATCAGCTTCAGGCGTGGGGATATGAGTATCTACTTGAGCATTCAGCATCTAAATTAAGTGGTGGAGAAAAACGCCTTGTAAATCTATTTAGAGGAATATTGTCTTCTGGGAAAATTTTGTTTATAGACGAGCCAACAAACGATCTTGATAACATAACCGTATACAAAATAAAGGAAATTTTACAAGAGATATCAAAGCATAAACAGTTAATCATTATAACTCATGATGATAGATTATATTTAAACGGGAACAAATATTATAAGATATCTAATCAAAACATTAATAATTTTTCATTAAATATAACGACAGATGGAGACAATATAAAGGCACCAACTAAACACTATTTAAATTTTGAAAACAATAAGGATAATAAGTTTTTAGGTAAAGTATTTCATTTAAATTTTATTTCTATAGCTTTTACTTTAATATTTTTTGTAATTTCCATTTTTCAATTAATGAATTATGTAGATAATAGCATAACGAACAATCCTGAATATATTCAAGAGAATCAAATCAACATTTATAATTCATTATCTGTGTCCGTAAGCACAAAGTTGTTTGATGGTGTTTATCCTGTATCAATAGTTGATTTATTATATGAAGAAAATCCATTTTCTCAATTAACCAAATTTAATACAATAAAGGAGTCTTCACAAAGAAATAATACAAACAATTTTTTCAATTTAAATATTGATAGCACAGAGTCATATACTGTTTTTCCGTTTGAATTTTACGATGCAGTAAATAGACAAGCCTATTTTACTTTAGATTTATATCTTCAAAAATATTTTGACACAAATCGGGATGTTGCATCAGTGGATACATCTGAATTTTTTGATTTACCAATAGAAATAACTTATGTAGAAGATCCTCCTATTTATGAATTTGATGTGCAAAAATTTTTGGATTGTGCAGATGAATTAGCAAATATAGAAACTGCTTCAGGTCAATATTTAGAATTAGTATGTATTGTGATTGTTCTAGAAGATCAATATTCACGTGAAGATTTTTACAAATCAACAGCTTTTGAGAATATTGCAACCAATAGTAATAATTTAATCTGTTCTAATGATGTTATAGATTGCATAAAAGATGTGACTCAATTTCAAAACATAACAGATAGTTGCTTAGTTTTATTCATTGCAGCAATATCTTTAACTTCGTTTGATATTCTTTTTTTGGTTTTGTTGTTAAAAATATTAAAAAGTAGAATATTTATTATAAAAAATTATGCTTATGAAAGAGATGAAGTAATTGCCTTTGCATCAAATAGAATAAATAATCGTTATCCAAAATTATTGCTTATGCTCGCTTTTATTATAATAAATGTTGTTTTGTGCAATAGTATTGTTTTCTCTTTTGTTAATGGAATATTTTCAATTCTTATGGCGCTGTTTTTAGCTTTTAATTATCGGTCTAATGGTAAAGTAATTGACTTTATGTTCAAAATGTATTTTAGGTGGGCAGCAAGATGAGTTTTTTTAACATTATTTTTATAATATATATTTTATATGGGATAGCGGTAATTCTACATGAATTATCACATTTTATCTGTGCTAAATGTTTACATTTACGAAATGTAGATATCTATATAGGAGAAAAATTCTTTGCTATTAACATTAAACGTGTTCATGTATCTCCATTAATTACAAGAGGATATATTGAATTTGATTCGGATAGTTTGTTGGAAAAAAAGAAGTGGCAGATAATAATACTTTATTTATCTGGATCCATTGCAAATATATTAATAATTTTAATTTCACTAATACTTATGAATTATGTGCAATATTGTATTTATGCAATTTTTGTCAATTTCTTTTGTATAATATTAAATCTTTTTCCAGTAAAAAAATTGCACAATTATTTTGGTAGATGCATTTGGACTTTAAATAAAAAAAGAAATCCAGATTAATTTTTGTTCAATTAATTTAAACTAAATAAACAGGGAGTGCGGACATTTTTTAAACTCTTTTTGAATGTTTAATTTTAATTCTTTTATTTATAAACCATTGCAAGTATATATAGTTGAAAGAAGACTTGTTGGTTATTTAGTAATTGGAGCGATGTATGTTCAAAACGCAGCAATAAAAATTATATATTAAAAGCGAAGAAGTTACATTATTGATTCATATGCTCTTATCACATCATGGAAAATTAGATTATGGATTATCAGTTCTTCCTATGATAAAAGAAGGTGTTGTATTAAATATGATTAATGATATGGATGATAAAGTTAATACAATGGAAAAATTATTAGATAATACATCTATTGAATCATATACTGATCGTATATTTACATTAGATAATAGAACTATTTATAAACTAATTTAGATAAAAAAGAAAACAAGGAATAATTATTCATCTAACTTTAAATGAGATATGATTTCTCAAGTTTATATTTATCTACCAAGTTGTATCGCGGAATGACATGTACATCAAAATATTTGACAAATTGTCCTGCTGATTCATAGCAGTTTGTTAATACATTAACACCTGTTGCATTCAACTCTTTTATTTTTGTTTGACCAATACGTTGAGCTACATTCATAACTTAATTCATAATATTTTTTGGTGTAGAAAAAATGTTTCATAATGAGCTTTAAATATGACAAGCATATGAACATACGGCTCAGGATTAACATCTAAAAGCAAGTATATCATCATCTTCATGCACCTTATATGAATCAAATATACCGGTAGCTATTTTACAAAAACACAGTTATCATCGAAATGTTTCATAGGATTTTCTCCAAAAAAGAACCTTCGTTGCAAATATTATATCAAATGTTTTATTTTAGGTTTATTAGAGGGAAAATCACCAATCATAATATCCGCTACTATAAAATGTTCCTGAAGATAAATTAATTAAGTATTTGTCATTTTCAATACAGCTTTTAACTTCATCGGATGCATTTACATATGAGATGTAGAATGTTCTGCTTGAATAAAATACAAAATATCCGTTTTCATCAAAAATAATTTCAGATCCTAGATTATCAGAGTATTCAAATTGATCGCTATTATATAAATACTCCATGTTTGATAAATAAAAAGTAAATGAAAAGTAATGAGTATATCTGTCATCTTCTGGAATAGTGTAATAAACTACAAACTGCTCCTCTTGTTTGTCATCCTCTATTTTTACTTTTACTCTACCAAATGTATGTTCATAGCCTATTGCATACACAATTTGTGGAGTACTCTTATCACACCCAACAAGCAAAAACAACGAAAAGGTTATACCAAGTAAAGATTTAAAAATTCTCATATATCTGCCCTCTATAATTCTAGTGAAATAATGGCGCTAAATCAAATATGGTCCAGAGATGTCATAAAATCTAGGATTTTTTTCATGTCCATCTCTCAGTTCATAAAATAGCTTATATTTTGTAGTTTTGAAAATCCCATTTTTTCGGGGGTAAAATTTATATAAATCGCATTTTTTCCTAGGAATAATTACAATCAAATCGCATTTTTCCTACTTATAAACAAAAAGTCATGTAATTCTATAGTAATTAGAGCTATTAAATCTTACTAATAACATAATTGATTCTATCTACTAAGTCTTGTTCACCATTATATTTTCCAATAATTAACATCACTGAAAACAAACTAGGTGAAACTTTTCTACCAGTCATAGATATTCTAATCAATTCACAAGCATCGTTTATATTACCAGTATATTTTGTTGGATCTTCTTTATATGCTTTATTATCTGTTGCGAAATTATATTTAGCTGCAACAACCTTAACATCGTTAAACCAGCTATTTTCTTCTTTTCTAACCTTATAGGATTTTATGTATTCTAAAAGAAAATCTTTAATTACATTTTTTTTGATGTTTTCATTAAAATCCAAACAAAAATCCACTATTTTTTTAAATTCATTGAAATTGAAGAACTTTATTGCATAGTAGATATCACTATATTTTGCATAATCTTTTCGTGGATTTTTTCTTTCTCTTTCTATGTTTAGAATCGCTTTAAATCTAAGAGGATTCACTTCGATGAACATAGCTAAATTGGAATCGTATTTCTTTGCATATGCACTAGCTTTTTTAGATATCTCATTCTTATTCATCTTAGATAATATCTCTTTTCCAAAATAGTTGAGTTTATCTATATCAAATAATGCTCCATCACTAGACATATGTTTAAATGAAAATTTAAATGAATCTAAATCATAGT
>CAZJPX010000040.1:0-7039 GCA_964548325.1 uncultured Staphylococcaceae bacterium | reverse complement strand
AAGAATAATTCCATATTTTTCAGCTTCCATATCAGATGAGCTTATAGAAAATCATGAATATGAAATTTTAGCCTCATATAATATTTTAAATAAGAAGTATACAGGTACAAGTTATCCTTATAATGTTAGTGTAAGCTATATAACTACATATTATGGCACATATAAGATTGTTAAAACCAAACATTGATAAATTAGTTAATACGAAAAATATTGTTATTTCATATGTGTCGATGATTATTTTTAAGTTGGAAAGATGAATACAACTTATATTATCGATTGAAACAGTATCTAATGTTATTTAAATGTATGACTTAGAAGTTTTGTAATGACAATATTGACATTATAAAATTACTTCATCGATTATTTTTTTCCTATAATATGATTCTCTAATAAAAGAAAAGTATTCTAAAATGAGTTTTTAACTGAAGTTTAAAATTTTTCTAAAATATTGATGATTAATTTCAAAAAAATCACGATAAATACATACTTTTTCATTTAATAAAAATATCGTCGTAAAAGAACTAAAGTACTTTACAAATGATTTATCGTAAAAAAAATTATAAAAAAACAGTTAATTAAATATAGTTTCAAAAAAATAATTTTAATTTTTTCCTTGAAAAAAAAAAAAAAAATAACGATATTATAAAAGTGTTGGTTAGTTTTATATTAGCAATTGAAGGAGGAGCGAAAAAATGAACAACACTAAATATAAAAAACTATTAATTTTTGTTTCATCTTTAACTGCAGTCTTTTCTGCAGCAATACCTAGTTTTAGCACATCAGCATCTGTCTATATTAATGATAAAGTAATTAATAACGGTAGTGAAATATCTACTACAGAAGTCCTATCGTATGTAGATGTTTTTGAAAGTTATTATGAAAAAGCAACAAATATTCTGCTTGATAATGAATTAGAAATGACTTTAACTTTTGATGAATTTTGTGATGGATATTATTCAAATGACGATGATATCGTTACATACACAAACAATGTAGTTGATTATGTTGCTAATTACAGCAATAATTCAGGTCTTACCAAGACAACTACTTTATCTGCTAGCTCTTCAAGTCCTGCTAGCTACATATTAAAATCATATACTGATTACACAACCACCCCAAAGTCAGCGTTTAGAAGAGAGCCAATATATGATACAGGCGCCTATGATTATAGTTTATTATTAGCTGGTGATATTGTATATGAAACCAATGCGTCTTATTCACGGGCAGGTGTCGATCATACCGCAATAATATCTGATATTTCTCACGATAGTTACTATGGTTCATATGTTCAAACAATTGAGGCTGTTTCTCCAAATGTTAGTTTTGGCATCTTAGATGATGAGCGAATGGTAAATTTCGGGGTAGAAATTCTAAGAGTTGTTGGTACTACAACAACTATAAGAAGCAATGCAATAACATTTGCTAAGACTCAAGTTGGGAAATCATATTCATTAAATATTACAAGGTTAAATACAAGCATAGATTCATCTGGTTGGTATTGTTCCGAACTTATGTATGCATCATACAAGTATGCAGGTATTGATATAACTAGGAGATATACATCTAGTGGTAAACTTACTTATCAAACGACTTATTGTTATCCTTCTCACATTTATAGTTCCTACAATACATATGTCAAAGGTATAGAAAATAAGTACTTTGTTGATTTACAGTTAGTATATGGATCAAAATGGAAAATTAGAATACACAACAACACTGGAAGCGGTAGATATGTTTACTATAATTCAAAAATGGCTTTTGCAAATCATGCTGAAAACTGGTCTACAAGTTCTTTATCAGATATAACAAAAGTCTATGTTTCTTCTGGAGATACTGAAACAATAACCATTGCTACGAATTGGTTTGCAACAAGCATAACTACTAGTGTAGTTGTTGGTAGTAGACGATATGTTACTTGGGCAAATGGATTATCTACTGATTGGACAATGAATATCAGTTACAATAGAATCTAAAAATAAAAAATTTTTGATAGTTTATTAAGGGGCTATGTTTATGATTAAAAATTTTAGAAAATTTAAGGTCGCTTTTTGTACTTTTTTGTCCATGCCATTGTTTATATTATCTTCATGTGCATATACCTATTCAGGAACTTTTTGGAATCTAAATATATTATTCGAGCATGAATTAATTACTGAAGACAATCTTAAAAATATAGCAGCACTAAGAAATAATGGTATTTTACAAAAAGTTATTGATTATACATCTGATCCAATAGAATTGGAAACAATTGAATACGAGGTTATTCCTGTATCAGATGAACTCTCTAACGATCAAAGCAATAAAATTCTTGATGATTTTAATAATCAAATGAATGAAGCTTATAAGGAAATGAATGTTACAATTAATTCAAGTGAAATCATTGGTTATTATGGAACATATGACAGTTGTTCTATTGTTGAAATTGAATACACTTTGAATGGTCTTGATGTATCAAGTGATACTTATAGTTCTTTTATTGTTTCTGATTATTATTTTGGACTACTTGCTGATAATTGTGTTCTTTGGGCTTGGATAGCAAATAGTTAAAAAATATATGATTCAAGTAGAACATTTATCAAAATTTTATGAAAGTAAAGTTGGTATTGTCAAAGCATTAGACAATATCAGTTTTGTTCTTCCATCTAATGGCTTAATTTTTATTTTAGGCAAAAGTGGATGTGGTAAAACAACTCTTTTAAATATGCTAGGAGGAATGGATAGTCCTACCAAAGGCGATATTAAAATTAATGGAAAATCAATTAACACAAAAAATGAAAAAGATCTTGATAACTATCGAAACAACAATGTTGGTTTTGTTTTTCAAGAGTTCAATCTTTTAACAAATTATACAGTTGGTTCGAATGTTGCCATTGCTTTACAACTACAAAAAAGAAAACCCACTAGGGAAATGGTTGATAATATTTTAAGACGTGTTGAACTTATCGATGCTGATGGCAAAACATTATATGATAGAAATATATCTGAACTATCTGGAGGGCAAAAACAACGTGTCGCAATTGCTAGAGCACTTATTAAAGAGCCTGAAATTATTCTTGCTGATGAACCAACTGGAGCATTAGATAGTGAGACGGGTGTTTCGCTGTTTAATTTATTAAAAGAGATATCGAAGGATAAGCTCATTTTGGTTGTTTCTCATGATAGGGAAAGTGCAGAAAATTATGGTGATAGAATAATAGAGTTAAAAGATGGAAAAATTATTTCCGATAACAAAACTAATGAAGAATATACTCCTAATATAGAACAAACAAAAAAAGAAAATAAAGGTAAATTACCATTAAATCGTGTCGTAACGATGGGTCTTTCTGGTTTTAAAAAGAAAACCGTTAGATTGGCAATTTCTGTTATTCTTGCTTTTTTTTCTTTATCAGTTTTTGTTTTTGCTGTATCCGCATTAAATGTAGATTTAAATATGTCTGAGCTCCAAACTACTTATGATAACGGAGGTAAATCAGTAATACTAACTTCAAATTTAGAAAATCTAACATTAGATATTGTTTATTCTGATGATGTTGATCAAGACTCGGTAGAAGTTAATGATGTTGGTTTAGATAATTTTACTCTAAGACAACTCAACATATTAAGTGAACAAACAAACATCTATCCTATTTTGAGTGAAATATGTTATGAGGATTTGAGTATAGGTAGTGCTGATGAGTACCTATATTCAACTTCCGATCTAGAGCTTAATTATTATTTAAATTTTTCAAGTGAATTTATTTCTAGATATGTTATTGTTGATGAAAATACAGAAGCAAGTGATTTGGGGCTATCTCCTGTAACGGACGATAGTCGTTTACCATTAACATCAAATGAAATAACAATCACGGATTATCATGCAGATTTATTTGTTCGTCTTGGATATCAAAATGGCGAAGATGGTGAAGTTGAAACAATTAATTCTAAGGAAGATATGATTGGTAAAACTATATATGATCGTACAATTGTTGGTATATACTCTACTGAAGAAAGTCTAGAGTGGTTACAACAATATGATAAAGATCTTAATCTAATAATAACTAATTCAGGCATCTATTATGATTCAGATGAATATTTTATGAAATGGTCTGAAGGAGATCATATGATAAAGAGTGCATTTATTGGAAGCGATGGACTAGATACGAGTTATATAACTCAAGTCATATACATGCTTACAGGCAGTGCTAAGAACGATAAGAAAATTATTGAAAGTATATGTTATGAAGATCAAAGAGGAAACGTATTTAGTGATTATACTTTATATTATAGTGGTAGTCGCACAGTGACTGTTACTTCTGCATATACTGGTTTTGTCAATGCTGCATCGTTTTTTGCTAGTGAGAATTTCACACAATACGCATTGGTAGGTAGTATAGTTATTGCTATATTTAGTGCTTTATTGTTGACCAATTTCCTACTTGTTACAACCGAAGAAAGAAAATACGAAATAGGTGTTCTTCGCGCACTTGGCGCATCTAAATTAGACACAATTAAAATATGTCTAGCAGAAGGTGTTATTGTTGGGCTTGCTGATTTTGGTTTTTCAATAATAGCTGGGGCTATTGCTTGTTTAGTGATCAATCAAATTTATAACATTTATATATATAGTATTGGTTTATTACCAGTTATATATTTATTTTTGCTTTGCTTTGGAACCATTGTGCTAGCAACAATATTACCTATCTTAAAAATATCAAGACAAAGACCAATTGATATAATAAGAGAATAAGTTTGATTAATCAATTTGTACTTTTCATCGTTTTATTATTTTAATCAATTAACTTAAAAAGAATATGATTCAAGTAGAACATTTAACAAAATTATATACAGACAAAGCTAACACAGTTAAAGCATTAGATGATGTTAGTTTTACTCTTCCATCTACTGGATTAGTTTTTGTTTTAGGCAAAAGTGGGTGTGGTAAAACCACTCTTTTAAATATGCTTGGAGGAATAGATAGTCCAACTGAAGGTGACATTAAAATTAATGGTAAGTCCATCAACACAAAAAAAGAAAAAGAACTTGATAATTATCGAAACAACTATGTTGGTTTTGTTTTCCAAGAGTTTAATCTTTTAACAAATTATACTGTTGGTTCTAATATTGCTCTTGCTTTGCAATTACAAAGAAAAAAGGCAACTAGAGAAATAATTGACGACATATTACGTCGTGTTGAACTTGTCGATGCAGATAATCAAACTTTGTATGATAGAAAAATATCAGAACTATCCGGTGGTCAAAAACAAAGAGTTGCAATTGCACGTGCTCTTATCAAAGAACCACAAATCATTCTCGCAGATGAACCAACAGGTGCACTAGATAGTGAGACAAGTGCATCATTATTCAATTTATTAAAAGAGCTCTCAAAGGATAAACTAATTGTTGTAGTTTCTCATGATAGAGAAAGTGCAGAGAATTATGGAGATAGAATAATTGAATTAAAAGATGGAAAAATAATTTCTGATACTAATCCTAATGAAGAATATAATTTAACTTCAGAGCAAACTATAAATATCAATAAGGGGAAATTGCCGTTGAGTCGCGTTTTTACGATGGGTGCCGCAGGTTTTAAAAAGAAAACTTTTAGATTGGTGATTTCTGTCATTCTTGCCGTTTTTTCATTATCAGTTTTTGTTTTTGCAGTGACTGCATTAAATTTTGATTTAAATATGTCTGAACTTAAAACCGCTTATGATAACGGAGGTAAATCTGTAACTCTCACTCCTTATGAAGAAAGAACAACCATTGTTGTTTCTAGTGTATATAGTAACGAAAACACAAGAACTTCGACTGAAAATTTTACTCAAGAACAACTGGATTTATTAAGTGAACAGACAAATATTTATCCTATTGTAAGCATGAATAGTAATACTGCTGATGAGTATTTATATACTGATAATTTAACAATATCTCAACTTTCCAATCTATATGTATCTTTCTCCAATAATTTTATTTCTAGATATGTTGTTGTGGATGAAAATACTGATGCTAGCGATTTAGGATTATCCCCTATCACTGATAGTAGTCGTCTACCTTTAAATTCAGAAGAGATAGCAATTACGGACTATCACGCAGATATGTTTGCGCGCCTTGGATATCGAAATATTGAAGAAGATGCAGTTGAAGAAATTAACTCTCCAGAAGAGATGATAGGAAAAAAGATTTATGATTATACAATTGTTGGCATATATTCCACCGAAGAAAGTCTTGAGTGGTTAAAACAATATGATAAATCTGTATCAAGTGAATCTGAAACCGAATATTTTAATTATTGGTCATATGGATATCATATGATAAAGAGTGCACTAATCGGAAGCGACGGATTAGATTTAAGTTCTATATCTCAAGTTTTGTATATGTTAACTGGTAATGCTAGTAATGATAAGAAAATTATTGAAAGTCTATATTATGAAGAAGAAACTGAAGAAGTGTTTGAAGGTTACATTTTATATCATAGTATTGATCACACCATAACGGTTACCTCCGCATATACTGGTTTTCTAAGTAATGTAACGATACTTACTGAAGACATTTTTTTAGAGGCTGCATTAATTGTTGGTATTGTTGTTGCTATATTTAGTGCTCTATTATTAACGAATTTCTTATTTGTTATAACCGGAGCAAGAAAACGTGAAATTGGTATCCTTCGAGCACTTGGTGCAACTAAGTTAGACACAATTAAGATATGTTTAGCAGAAGGAGCAATGGTCGGAATTGTTGATTTTTGTTTATCGATAATTGCTGGTGCTATTATATGTTTGGTAATGAATATAACATATAACTTCCATCTATTTAGTATTGGGATATTACCAGTTCTATACTTATTCTTACTTTGCTTTGGAACAGTTGCACTAGCAACGATATTACCAACATTAAAGATATCAAGACAAAGACCAATAGATATAATAAGAGAATAAGTTTGATTAATCTATTTATACTTTTCATCGTTTTATTATTTTAATCAATTAACCTAAAAAGAATATGATACAAGTAGAACATTTAACAAAATTATATACAGACAAAGCTAACACAGTTAAAGCAT
>CAZJPX010000039.1:0-7174 GCA_964548325.1 uncultured Staphylococcaceae bacterium | reverse complement strand
AAGTATGAATGCCGCTTTTTAAATCTTTATTTATTCGTTTTTCTTTTTCTTTTTAAGAAGTAACAAAATAAGAACAATTAAACCAACAAGAATTAATAAACTAAGAAAAACAACAACAAAAATAAACACCATTAAGGAGTTTGAATTTGTTTGATTAGTATCACCTGAATCGCTTGGTTCATCTTGATCAGTTGGATCAACTGGTTCTTCAGTAGAGCCACTAGAGGCGTCTTCATATCCACAAACAGTACATATATTTTCATATCTACTTTCAGCACTAAATATATGATTTTGTATCATGGTTGTACCACATAATATACATGAACCCCGATGTGACTGTTCACTATAATATTCATATCTAACAATTGTATGTTCTACTTCATTTATATGTGTGTCACATCTACTACATTGTTCCCAATGATAATAATCATCATAATCATACATATATTTTAAAACATCATGATCAACAACGGTTACTTCAAACTGAGCAGTTGTTCCTAAGTAATACTCGTTTATAAGACTTTCGCTAAAATAAACTTGGTTAGGGAATGTTAAAGTAACTACGTATTCACCAATCTCGGTTGGCAGATCATCGTATTCGGTTGTATCACCAACAGCATGATATGTTGCAGTATATTTAGCATTACTTACATTACCAACTAATTGAATTTTATCTCTATAATCTGTACCAACACATACAACATCAGGTACGCTTGCAGTAAGTGATAGTGTGCCTGCCTCTGCATATATAGCATTTGGATAATTAGAATCATAAGCTTCATCAAAATCTACTCCACCTTGCAGATCAAGGTTAAAATAAATTGATGAAGCATCCATATATGAATACGATTCAATATAGCTATAGGCATTATCATCAAAGTAACCTGAATATACAGTTATAGAAGTGCTTGATGATGCATAAAGTCTATTCATGATGTAACCACTATTTATCTTTGCATCGTCAGCAGAATAAATATAAATTCCATACGAACGAGAAGCAATTGAACCAGAAATATTTGCTATTTTCATTTTAGAAAATGATAAGGTTGCATTAGAATGCTGATATAATCCATAAGCAAAATATCCAGAACTGGATATATTAGATATTTCTCCTCCTGTTATTTCTACTGTGCCATATATACCTTGATATATTCCACAAGCATATATTGTAGATGAAGTTGTTGAAATATTAGATATCGTTCCATCAGTCATTTTTAAAGTAGAATAAGCGTCTTGAAAAATTCCATATGCAGAAGATGCACTAGAAATATTAGATATCGTTCCACCATTTACTTCTAAGGTAGTATCAAAATCTACATATATTCCACAAGCTGGATAAGCATGTGAACCACCAGAATAACTGGTGGATATTTCAGATATCGTTCCACCATTCATAACAACAGAAGAAAAAGAATATATCCCAAAAGCATAACGAGTAGCCACGATATCTGTTATTTCTCCATCATTGATTTCTATTAAAGTAGACGAATCAACATAAAGACCATAAGCATAGTTAGTTGCCCTAAGATGAGAAATAGATCCACCTTCCATTACAAAACTACCATCATTAATTACATATACACCAAAGGAGTTATCTGGCGTAGAATAGCTAGTTGAATCCTCTTCATTTAGTTGAGATATAGTTCCACCATACATCGTAAAAGATGAATTCGATCCAGAAACTTGTACTCCATAAGTTATAGAACTAGTAGAATAAAAATTTATTGTTCCAGTGCTATTTTCTGAACAATCATATAGTGATAATGCTCCTCTTACATCTATAGCATAGGTGTTTGCAGATGCGAGCATTGTGTAGCCATTTAGACAAATTGATACTTCAGCTTCAATATAAATTGTCAGTGCATCATTTAATACAAACACACCATTCGTATTAACGACATTTTCACTTAAATAATAATTTCCTTCAGTCAAGATACCACTTTTTGATGTCAATTCAATCCATCCATCACCATGATCGTGTTCATTAGCAAGTGTGGTTACAGTTGAACTAGTTTGATGAGTAGTATGATTTTCTAAATGAACACCTTGCTCTAAATAGTCAACTTTAGAGGTAACTAAAAACAAGACAGGAAGTAATAATAATAAATAGCAACTTTTTTTCCTAACCATATAAATTATTCCTTTTTCCAATCAATTAAATATTTAACAACAAGAACGTCTGCCATTTAAACATCACTAAAACGATACAACATTTTTAATTGTTTTTCAAAGGAGATATTCTTAAAAATTCAGTAAGTGAATTTTCTAAATTAATATTTAAACAAATAATTTATTTTATATCTTTTGAAATGCAACTATTTTAAGTAAATTCCTTGCAAAAACCATATATTTAATAGAAATTTACATCTATATGATAAGTATTTTACTTTAAAAAGTGTATCGATCTCATATATAATAAATAATGCTCACCTTTGTGCGAGCAGAAAAGGATTAACTAATAAATGAGTGAAGTTAGAAATGATGCAAATTTCGATTACGATCCTTATGATCATTATTATAAGGGTGGTTTGAAAGATACTTTTGTAGAAAACTCAAAAGATTATTTTAAGCAATTAACAAAAAATGCAAAAACTGATGTTGAAAGAAATAAAGAGTTATCTCATAAAGTTTATAAACTCAATAAACATATTTCACATACTCAAAAAATTGTTAATAAATATAAAACCATCAAAGGATTATGTACGTTTTTTTCTGTTATTGGGTTTCTTGCTGCTATAGTAGGAGGTGTTTTAATATATTTCTACACTCAAAATAGCAATTTCAATACAAATGAAATTTTATTAGCAAGCATATTATGTATAGTAATAGGATTGATACTTGGTATTGGTTTGATACTTTTATTTCAATTAGCTTTTAAACGAAAACTAAATGATTCTAGTGCCAAATTAGAAAAATTAATTGCTGAAAGAGATGCCTTAGTTCAACAAGCAAGAAATCTATTAAGGTCACTAGTAGAATCATTCTCCTTTTTAGATTTTGTGAAGAACGTGAACAATCTAAAAGCTAATTTTTCTTTAGATGAGAAACTTGACCAAAGAAAGATGGAGTTGCTTAAAAAAGTTTATAACTTCGATGAAAACTTTATGGATAAAAATGAATGTGTTCTAGATTGTTTATCAGGATCTATCGAAAAGAATCCATTTATTAGAGTTAAAATCGGAACTTGTAAAGAAACTGACCACACATATACCGGTACAAGAGTTGTAACTTGGACTGTGACCCATCGAGATTCTCAAGGACATGTTTATACCTCAGTTGAAACTGAGATGCTTGTTGCTAAGAAAACCGCAATGCTTCCGGTATATACAAAAGGTCCATACTTAATTTATGGAAATGAAGCTGCACCAAATCTTACTTTCTTTAGAGCAAAATCAGGATTATCAATTAATCATTCTGAAAAAGATAGAAAAAAACTTGTTGAAAAGAACTTTAAAGAACTTCAAAAATTATCTCAATCAACCAAGAATAAATTTCAGCTCATTGGAAACAAAGATTTTGAAGGGCTATTCTATTGTAAAAAACGTGATCATGAAGTTGAATATCGTCTTCTTTTCACTCCTCTTGCTCAACAAAATATGCTTGAGGTCTTAACATCATCTAAGCCATTTGGAGACGATTTCACATTCACTAAACTTAAGAAGATTAATATTATTCATTCTGATCATGCAGTTAACTGTTTCACGTTTATATATGATAGTCCTGAATTCTATAAAGCTTTCGATTATGAAGTATTACAAAAAACATATTTAGGAGATTTATTTGAAGCATTTGAATCGTTATACTTTGATTTAATTCCACTTCTTGCGATTCCTCTATATCAAATGAGTGAACCAGCTGTGTATACAGATCATTTAACTAAATTACATGTATCTTTATATGAAGCTGAATCATTTGCAAATAGAATGGATGATAAACTATTTAGACATCCTCAAACAAAAACTAATCAAATTATCAAACTAAAATATTTATATTCAAAAAATAAAACCGATGTTTTTGAAGCACATTCTCATTCATATGATCGTATAAGACATGTTGAAACTCAAATGATTCCATGTAGAAATGGTAATGTATATCCAGTAGATGTTGAATGGTTTGAATACATTCCATATACAAAAGTTTCAAAAGTTGCATATAGTGACCTAGGTGATATTAAACAGGATGTATATTCCGGGATACTAAATGAAAAACAACTTTTCAAAGCTGAGTTGTATAGATATAAAAATTTTGTTGGATATTTTCTTGGAAAGGACGATTTAACCGATGACAAGAACAATATATTTGTTAAAGCAGCGCGTAGCCGTTATAATTTATTTAAATAGGAGGTAAAAAGATATGGCTAACCAAATTGATGAATTAAACCCTGTTGTTAACCCTGAAGGGAAAGATGTTAATGTTGTACAAAAACAAATTCCAGTAAAAGTTGGTGTTGGATCTCGAATTTTTGAGGTATTACTTTGGGTATGTCTCATTATTCCTGGACTTATTTTCTTAGTTAAGAAAATTAATGCTGGCGCATATTTAAGAAGTGTCGAACAAAAGATTCAACATAACGCATCTCAAATTGATAACTATCTTGAACAAAGAGTTGTTATTTTACAAAACGCAGCTCAACTTCTTGATAGAGCAATCGATCTTGATAAAGATGTCATGATTCAAGTTGCTAAATATAGAGGTGGCGGTACACATACCGATGTTGAAAGAAATGATACATCTGTTCAAGTTGATCGTCTATTTAGAGATGTTCGTGTAGCATTTGAAAATTATCCAGATCTTAAAGCTCATAATGAGATTGAGAACTGTTTAAAACAAAATTCATACTTACAAAAAGAAATCACTGCTGCAAGAGAGCTTTACAACGATACAGTTTTAGAATGGAATACCGCTATTCAACAATGGCCAACAAAGATGATTGTTGCAGCTCGTGCAGGATACACCACAAGAGTTCCATTCACTGCATCACTTGAAGTAAAAGAAAGAGCACGCGGAACTTTCTTTGATGCAAAAACAACCAAGTAGTTATCAATCACTGAGTTAACAATCAAATTAAGGAGAATTGTAATAATTCTCCTTTTGTTTTATATTCGTTTCTATAATTTTTGATACAATTAATTAGCTTATGGAAATCAAGTTATACAACTCGTTAACAAATAAATTAGAGACATTTAAACCTATTAAGAAAAAAGAGGTAAGTATCTACGTATGTGGACCTACAGTTTATAATGATCCACATATTGGAAACATTAGACCAGTTGTTATTTTTGATACGCTAAATAGGTTTTTAAGATATATCGGATATGATGTTAAATATGTATCAAATTATACAGATATTGATGACAAGATAATAAACAAAGCGTTAGAAGAGAAAATAACAGAATTAGAATTATCAAATAAATACATTGATGAATACAAAAAAATATTAAAAGATTTAAATGTATTAGAAGCATTTAAGAATCCTCGAGTCAGTGATTATATGCAAGATATCATCGACTACATTGATGTTTTAGTTAGAAAAGGAAATGCTTATGTTGTCGATGGAGAGGTATTTTTTAATGTAAATTCCGTACAAAATTATGGTGTCTTATCAAAAACTAAAAAAGAAGAATTGATATCTGGGGCTCGAGTTGAAACTAATACTAAAAAAAAATCACCATTAGATTTCTTGCTTTGGAAGAAAACTACTGTTGGGAAAAAATGGAAAACAAAATGGTGCGAAGGACGCCCAGGTTGGCACACTGAATGTTGTGTGATGATAGATTCAATATTTAAAGGAGAAAAGATTGATATACATGGAGGAGGAATGGATCTTAAATTTCCTCATCATGAAAATGAAATTGCTCAATCTATTGCAAAAAACGGAAATACCCTAGCTACATTTTGGCTACATAATGCGATGATGAATATTGAAGGAAATAAAATGTCTAAATCATTTGGAAATGTAGTGTTAGCAAAAGATGCGATAAAAGAATTCGGAGCTGATGTTATCAGATTATTTTTAATTAATGTTCCATATCGCAGTGTGATTAATTTAAATGATGAAACTATAAAAGATACCAAGGCTATATTAAATAAAATCCATCAAGCATATAAACAATTAAATCTAAAATTAGGTATGTCAAATACTAAAATATCAACGAAAAAAGTTGATTTAGAAGGGTTTTTGAAATATTTAGCCAATGATTTAAATATTCCAAATGCAATAACATATTTACTTGATGTTATAAAAAAAGCAAACCAAGATCTCAGATCTAATGCTACATTAAGTGAATTGAAAGATGATTTTATAAAGATTGATACAATGTTAGATATTCTTGGTTTGCATCATAAGATTAGAATATATACGAATGAAGAGAAATTGTTATATAATAAATATACCGATTCTAAGAATCAAAAGAATTTTGAATTATCTGATCAATTAAGAGCAAAATTAATTGAATTAGATATCTTATAAAAGGAATTACTATGGTTAATGTTTCAGTTCTTTCAGATTACGCTTCACAACAAACTATTGATGGCATCATTGTTGATTTTTTTAATAGTGGATTTAATGGAGCGATTGCAGATTGGGGTGGAAATTTTTTATTAATGTTATTATCCCTTATTCTAGCTTTTATGTTTGGCGGAATAATTGGATATGAAAGAGAAATCCATGGACATGCTGCTGGATTTAGAACTCATATACTTATCTCAATTGGTAGTGCACTGATTATGATTATTTCTGGATATGCAACAAGCGAAGGAGCAGATCCAATGCGTCTTGCTGCTGCTGGTCTGACAGGTGCTGGATTTTTAGGGGCTGGTTCAATCATACAAAATGGATTCAATGTTAAAGGTTTAACAACTGCTGCATCGATTTGGGTAACGGTTGCTGTTGGAATGTGTGTTGGTGCTGGATATTTTATAATTGGACTCATTGCAACATTGTTCACATGTATTGGTCTAGTTTTCCTTAGAAAAATCGAGAATATTACTAATAAGAAAAATTCAAATATCTTAGTTGTTGCAAGTTCAGATCAACCTGTATTATCGATGATTCTTGAAATAGCAGATCGTCATGAAATAACAATTAAAGATGTTTCATCTTCGTTGATTAAAAAAGATAACAGACAATATTTAAGAATAGTATTTAAATTTGTGTCAAATAAAAAAGAGCTAA
>CAZJPX010000038.1:0-7256 GCA_964548325.1 uncultured Staphylococcaceae bacterium | reverse complement strand
TCGCAGAATGTGCGAGCATGGACTTTCCTCTAATTTATTCAATCAGCGATTGCATGGACTGAATAATCTATATTTTACTAATAAAAAATTGTTAAGTATATATTTTATCTTTAAGAAGTTATGTTGTAGAAATAGGTTTTTCTACCTGTTCTGTGTCATCTACTGTATTATCATCTTCAATATACCTATCCTTTTTGTAAGTTAAATCTTCAGTATTTCTTCTAACGATTTTAATAGAATTTTCAAATGCATCAGGTTTGAATCGTACAACTATTGAAATAAATATTCCTGTTGCAATTGTTCCAAGAAAACACCCAACTAGATCTTCCATTGTATCCATCAATGCATATTTATATCCTTCCGGAGTTGAATAGAAAGCTAAGATCTCTTCTCCATATGTTTCAATATCTAATATGGCTTGTGTATCTCCTCCATTAAACCAGGCTGCATCTTCTGGCAATATCTTTTGCATATTAAGTCCACCAATGGAGTCACACATAAACTCATAAACTTCCCAAAGGACAGATACCGCAAGAGAACAAAATATACCAAACATAACTCCGAGCAACACTTTATGTTTTATCTTGTTATGCCTGGTAAATATTCTAAATAAGATATAACCAATGATTGTAAAAAATAAACCACTAAAGATATGTAATATGACATCCCATGAAGGAATAAGATAATAAACTTGAAGTGCTTCGCCTATGATCATCCCAGAGGCACAAAATATTTGAATTATAATATTAATTCCAAATGAGACTTTAACTTTTAAAATCCGCTTTGCAAAATATGGAATCCAAGCTGCAAGTATTCCAAATATTGCACTATTTATTATAAGTTGAGCTTGAGCTCCAGATACTGTTATTCTTTGATCTTCTAAAGCATCATCAGCCCATGCTTGTTTTTGAAGTATTCCATAAACCATCACTCCAATATAACAACAAGTTAATAAAATACCTAAGCCAAATGTTAACCAATCGTTGAGCTTATAATGTGAAAAACTATCTTTAACACGTGATGGTAATCCAAAAAACCATGCTAAAACCTTTTCTTTTTTTGATAATTGCTTATTTTGAACTACCTCTATTTCCTCTGTTTGTATTGTTTCAGCATCAATATCGTGATTAACATTCTTGTTGTTATTCATATTATACCTCCATTAAAGCGAGTTATATAATTTTATTTTAAATACAATTAAATTCATAGAAAAAACGTAATTTGCTTTTTTAATTATTTATATTGTTTAATAAACTTAGAATTTTAAATTTAGTTAATTTTCCTAGAATCGTGACAATAAAAATATATTATTTGATATTTTTTAGATAAAGTTTTAATAATATCTTTTATGTTATTTAATCGATCTTTATCCATATTAACAAGAGGATCATCCAAGATAATAAATGGCTTTTCCTTTTTATAAATCATATTTAAAAATGAAAATCTAACAGCTAGTTTTAAATAGTCTTGATAGCCTTTTGATAAAGAAGCACTAGTTTTTTCTACACCTTTATTTTTAAATATGATCTGAGATTTATTCTTATCGGTTTTTATCTCATATGAATTGAAGAATTTTTCATTTTCTTTTTCAGTATCTAATATCTTATTTAATTCATTTAAAAAAGGTTCATAAGTTGATGCATAGATAGATTCTTTAGCTTCATCTAAAAATTTCTTTCCTTTTGTATATAGTTTAGCTAAGTCTTCATAATACCTAACTTCGTTTATAAACTCATTATACTTATCATTAAGAATTCTTTGTTCTTCAATCGCTTTATTATATGAGTTGGTTTTATCTATTAATTCTTTTCTATTACTAATCAATTCATTTCTTTTTTTATTTAGATCATCGATTGATTGTTGTTTTGATTGATAGTTTAATTCATTTTTATCGAGTTTATCAAAATCTTTATATTTAGAATCTGCTAACTTATTTTTGATTGAATGAATTTCGTTATTGAATTCTATAATTGTTTTTTTAGTGGTTTTTAATTGAAACAAAAAAGTGTCTAAAGATTGATTTTTATCATAACCAAACTTTGATAAATCATTTATTAAACTTGATTCTTTTTTATCCAAAGAATCATGTAGATTTATAATTTGTGTTTGAAGCTCTTTCTTCTTATTATTTAAAGAAATATTTGTTTCATAGGCTTTTAAAAATGTGTCGTAACTATATTTAATATCTGTTGTAGAAAGTCCTAATTTACCAAAAAAATCTTCTAAAACCTTCTTTTTTTCTAAAATTTCTGAATTTTCGTTTTGTTCTAATGAATTGTTAACAGCAATTTGTTTTTGTTTATTAATTTTTGAATAATATAGAAACGAACCAATTAAAGAAACTAGAAATCCACCTACTCCGACTCCAAGATAAATATATACATAGTATGAACCTTCGTTAGAAAAGTACAGAAGACACGAACCAATTACAACATTTACCAAAAAAATAGCTGTTAATAACATGAAGATATAAGTGTGTGTTTTATTATACTTTGTCGTTGAAATGGATATATCGGTTTTATTATTTGTTAATTTATTTTTACCTAATTGATATTCTTCATAAAGCCTTTTAATATTATTAGCTTCGCCTTCTGAAATAGTTAAATACTTTTCATCCATGCTAATACTATTATGCTCATTTTCCAGTTTATTAAGCTTATTTTTTTCATCTTTAATTTCTTCATTGAGGTTATCGAGCTTAACTATAACATCATTAGAAATTGGTTGATTATTTATTGCCTTATTTAAATTTCCAAGTGCCTTCTTTTTTTCTTCTAATAATTGATATATTTGCTTATATTCTTGATAAAGATCTATTTTAGATGTATCAGCTTTTAATAATTCTATCTCTTTTTCAATGTTTTCAATCTCTTTATTACAATTTGCAACATATCCACCAATTTGTCTTAAACTATCGACACCAAATAATCTCTTCAGTTCTTCTTTCTTTTCTTTAATTTCTTTTTTCTTAAGATTAAGTTGCTCTGAGGTTTCTTTTTCTTGCGCACTGGCTCTAGCATAAACTGTGTTTTTAGCTTTTTTACTTCCATATTCTTTTATCTTCTCATCAATTGATTTTGCTACATCATCGTATTCTTTTAAATCATACAATTCACCAAGTTGACTAGAGAAAAGATCGTCTAATGAATTTTCTATGTTATTTTTAGAGAAAGTCTCATGAGATAAAATAACCGTATTTAAAATAGCAGATGTAGGTTTTTCTATATCTTTAAAAAAGTACGTAATTGGTGAGTCATCATCAAATCTTACTTCAACAAAAGATGAACCTTTTTTTGTAAGTTTTAAAATTTCAGATTTAAATTTTCCTTTATTATTCTTTTTTGAAAAAGTATGAATTAAATTATATTCTTCATTGTTATATATAAAATTAATTTCTCCGCCATATCTATCGTGTGGATATTCAATCGATTCGTATTTCTCAAGTAGACTTTTAATGTTTTCTACTTCTCCTCCAAAAAATATAGCAACAATAAAAGAAACAAGGGTGGTCTTACCTTCACCGTTAGGCAAAAATATTTCATGAAGATCGTTATTTAAATTGATTTTTTTTTCATGATATTTACCAAAATTATAGATGTGACAATTTAGAAGTTTCATTATCTTTTAAACTCCCTTAATATAAGATCAATTATTTCGTCTTGACTCTCTTTTTTATGCTCTGCATCAGTAATATTGTTAAATGACGGAGAGTTTCTAACCTTTCTTATAAATTCACCTTTTAAAGATTGTTCTTTTGAAAGTTTTTCAAAATCAAATTTTATTCTTGTCTCGTTACTAATTAGAATAGGTAGATTAAGACTATCGTTAAGATTATTTATATCTAAATCAAATGATATTTGACCTGTCAATGTTATAAAAACATATTGATTTGGTTTTACCTTGCTTTTAATAGTTGACATCAATTTTTCAAACGAATTGATGCCTGTTACATCTATATCAAGTTTATGAAATTCATATGCATTATCTAATTTGACAAATTTAGGATTTTTATAATCATTTGTATCAACTACAAAAAATCCTTTTTCACCTAATTCACCATCACTAAAGTTTCTACCTACTGGATTTCCAGAGCTAACACATATTGCTCTATTATCAACATCTAATATTTGTCTTTTATGTTGATGACCAAGAGCATAATAATTAACACCCTTATTTTTTAAATTTAAGATGTCTATCATGTACATACCCATCTTTCCAACATTACTTGCTGGATATCCATGCATCATAACAATATTAAATTTATTAGGGTCTTCTACTTTTATATTTTGATAGAATTCCTCTTTATATTCACTTAAATAATCGTAACCATAAATTTGAACATCTCCAAAAACATATGATGTTCCGTTTTTATAAAAATCATAAAGATTAGCAGGTTTTTCATTTAAAACAAAGATCCTTTTAGCATCATGATTGCCTAAAATATAGAAATATTTTAAATCAGGATACTCCATCACTATCGATTTAAATTTGTTGTAAACATCATTTGTAATGTGGTCGGTATCAAATAAATCACCAGATATTAAAATTATCTCTATCTTATTATCTCTTGCATAATTTGATATCTTTCTTAGGGAATTATCTAAATCGCTTTTTACTTTTCTTTCAATATCATTAGCTAAAGATTGATTAAAAGAAGAGATTTGATAACCACTTATATTACTTCCTAAATGTATGTCTGCAGTATGTATGAACTTCACGCCTATTATTATATATATTATTTTGACAATTTCTTAGAAAATATAATTAAAGTACCAAAAAATGAACTATGATTTACACTTATATAAGGAAATTTAATTGATTTTAGATTTTAAAGATACATATAAATATTGTTAAGTTTACTGCAACTAACATTTCTCAAATCCTTAACTTTGTTTTATATACTAAAAATGCGACAATACTTTTAATCCTTCTTATCTTTTTCTACTAGCCAATATAGTTTTCACTGGAGAAGAAAATGCAAGTTTAAGTAAAGGGATTCCTGCTATTATCAAAACACCGAAGAATGCAACAGCTAAAGATACAAAAAGTGCAAGTGGTTTAACTGCAAAGAATACCAAGGTGCTATTTATTCCTTCTGAAAAAATTCCGTTTATCTGATATAACAATATAAAGGATAAAGGAACACTAAGTGCGAAACCAATTAACGAAATCAAAATCAGTTGAGTTCCAAATATAAAAATTATATTTGAGGTTTTTACGCCAATTGCTTTTAATACGCCTATTTTGTAACTGTATTTTTGCAATGACATAAGTGTATATATCAACACCACAATCGCTGATAATCCTAACAAAATATAACTGATTAACCCTGAAAAAGTCTTTACATTAAGAATATAATCATTAACTTCTGTTATCAATAGACCTGTAGGATCATATATACAAAACACCTCATCATAATA
Organism: uncultured Staphylococcaceae bacterium; assembly: GCA_964548325.1. Taxonomy (GTDB): domain Bacteria; phylum Bacillota_I; class Bacilli_A; order RFN20; family CAG-826; genus Onthovivens. Next base: position 1,836 of record CAZJPX010000038.1, on the reverse strand, counting down.
ATCAGGATTTTCTTCATAAAAACTATATTCTTGTTCTTCAGCATACCAAAAATAATCTATTACCAATTTATTTACGTTCCAATTAGAAGAAAGACCAATATAAATTTGTCTAAAATTTCCGTTTTCGTTTGTTACATACTCGAAACCATCAGCGGAATAATAATATATAACACCATCATTATCAAAATTTTCTTCTGTAACTGCTATGATAGAATATGACACGTCATACGATAAAAGAGGACTTATTGTTGGTTCAACAAGCAAAGTTGTAAAACTCACACTATAATTATTAATAAAATCATTTGCAATATCTTTTGTAACATCATCCAACGATATCCCTAAAAGAGACGCTAAAGTATCCTTACTAATTATTGAACCTCTAATGTGTTCGTCTTCATAAAAAGTTTCTGATTGAGCATATAAGGTTAAACCATCTAATGATTTAAGGTTTTGTCCAGCTTTTTTTGAGACAGGTATAGTGTCACCATCCGTGTTTTCATAATAACAATTAAAAATAGAATATCCAATGTTATTACTTGATATTTCTTCTAAAAGTTCACTCCCACAAAATATTGCATTTAATCCTGAAAGATACGACGCAGCAAAATCATAAGAATTTGAACTAGATGTTAAATTAAGATATTCAGTAAAATTACTACCTATTATTCCGCTTATTGATAACTCAATACCAGTTGTTGATTCAATCAATGTTTCTCCAACTATTTCAGGAACTGGAACATCAAATATTCCCTGCTCGATAAAACTATATGCCATATAATCATATATAAGTATATCGTTATAATTACTTGGATAATTTCCGTATAAGAGTGGAGAATTAAAATTTGTAAAATCTTCAACTATTATAACTTCCTTGAAAGCATATGAATAACCTGTGTCATCATAGATAGTCAAATTAGTATCTGTAAAATCGGACAATGGCTTTAGAAAATAATAAGATGGAAATACAGAAACCCCTTGTGGCATATCTGTTTGAAGGATTTCAACATCATCTTCCGTAACTAAATCTTCAAAAACTTGATATCCATAAATCCACTCTCCATATCCACTGTATACTAATTGGTCTATATATTTTGATACAGAAAGTACATATTGATTATTTGCTTTTAATGTATTAAGAAAAGCATCTTTTTCATCATACATTGATAAAGATATAAAACTAGATAATAAGGTAAAACATATTGAGAGTATTAAAAATATAAGTATACTAGAAAAAATAGAATGTGTTATATTGTGATTTATCATTTGCAAACAATGTGTCAATCTAAGACCATACGTTTTTTTATTTTTATTATCTCTAACTTCAAGAATTTCACTTGATAAATCTTTATTTTTACTTACATATTTTATTGTGTTTTCAATATTGCTTATAATTTCACCATCTGAGATAGTTATTATTCTATCAGCATATTTTAATGCACTTTCATTATCATGTGTTACTACTATAAAAGCACGGTCTTTAGAAAGAGTTTTAATTAAAGTAAATATTTCAACTGATGTTTTGTTATCTAAATTTCCAGTTGGTTCATCACACAAAACATATTTACTTTCTTTACATAAAGCTCTTGCAATAGCTACACGTTGTCTCTGACCGCCAGATAAACTACTAATTTTACGCTTTTCAAAACCATCTAATCCAACACTATGTAGCGCTTCTTTCGCACGGGCATCAGTTATTTTCTTTTTTATACCTTGTACTTCTATACCTAGTTTTACGTTATCAATAACGTTATAATCTTCAAGCAAGTTGTAATCTTGAAAGACGATACCAGCAACATAGTTCCTATACAAATCTAGTTCACGGTTGCTATATTTTAA
>CAZJPX010000037.1:0-7264 GCA_964548325.1 uncultured Staphylococcaceae bacterium | reverse complement strand
CTTTCAAAAACAACAAGTTTTGTTCTGGTCATTGATGAATTTACCTTTTTATTAGAAAAAGAATTTGCAATTGAATCATATCTAGCTGTAGCAATAGATAAATACAAAGAAGAATCTTTAATCAAATTAGTTGTATCTGGAAGCTATGTTGGATTAATTGAAAAGATGACTAAATATGGATCACATTCATATGGAAGATTTAATCACATATTATTTATAAGACCATTTGATTATTATTATTCCTCGCTTTTTTATAAGAATTATTCAGATGAGGATAAACTCATTGCTTATGCTGTATTTGGTGGACTACCTTATTTTAATAGTTTAATAGATTCTAAGATTTCTATAGTAGAAAACATCAAAAACCTAATCATTAGACCAGATTCGATTTTAGAATATGAACTTAATCAAATGGTTTTAGAAGAGACAAGTAGAATTAATAACTTCAATGATGTGATTAGGCTTATAGCAAGTGGTAAAACAAAGCAATCAAATCTAATAACAGATTTAAAACAATATGATACAAATGATTCAAGATATCTTTTATCTAAAATGCAAGAGATGGATATTATTCAAAAATATACTCCAATTAATGAAAAGAATAATCGTAAGAAAACATATTATAGGTTCAAAGATAATTTCTTTGCGTTTTATTATAGATATATCGCTTTAAACCCATATTCGATAATGAGGAATAATCCTGATTATTTTTATAAAAAGATTATTGAACAAAACTTAAAGACTGAATATCTACCAAAAAAATTTGAAGAGATAAGTAGAGAGTTTTTATTAAGGCAAAATTTATTATTGAAAATAGATACTCCATTAATGGATATAGGCACATATTTTTATGACGACAAAAAGAAAAGGGTTAACAGACAATTTGATGTCGTCACCCTCGATGAATTAGGATATATATCCTATGAATGCAAATATAGTGATAAACCAATTGGTTTAAATGTTATCAATGAAGAAATCAATCAAGTACAACACTTAAATATTGATTTCTATAAATTAGGTTTTATATCAAAAAGTGGCTTTGATACAAACGTTGATAAGAATAAATATATTTGTTATTCCTTAAAAGATTTTTATAAATAATTTTCTAGCTTCAATAGTAGTTAAAGTGATTAAAATTATTTTTTGTTGGCACCAGTTAGTTGTCCAACTAAATTAAGACTACCTATTGAAATGAGTAATATTCCTGCAATGACGTATGTAACAGTTGTGGTGTTTTCTTTAAAAACTTGAGCTAAAAGCAAACTTCCGAAAATAATTGCTATTAAACCTAATACTAAATAGATAATGGCAAATACGGTCGCTTTCTTTTGAACTAAATTAATAACTGCTTGCACTAATAAGAGAATACCAGTACACAAAATACCTACTTGTACGATTTCGGTAAAAAATGATGAAACTCTGATTACTTCATTAGCAAAACAGGCAATTCCAACACCAAGCAGTATTCCTCCACCTAGAGATCCTGCACTTATAAAATATTTTGTTCTGTAGACGCTATCAAACAAAAGATAACATCCTAAAACGGTAAGAGCAATAGCCACGATGTATTGAAGAATGGTCTCGATATCAATAACTGCACAGATAACCAAGATTCCTACAACAATAAGCAAAACCGATTGGACTAAAGCTAATGTCTTGTTTTTTGATGATTCACTTGACATAAAATTATCTCCTTTCTTTAAGAGATATTATATAAGAATAATAAATTTGTTTCATTACTAAATACATTGTAGTAAGCGACTTAAATACTTATATTTTTAAACACATTCTACATAGATCCTTTGATAACACTCCATTTCTTTTAAGATATATTATCAATAAGACGTGAGTTAAATTGCTTAATAATGATGCAGCATACAATTTTACGTTTTCTTTATCATCAATTAAGTTTTTAATGTTATCAATATAATCTTCTAGTAGATTAAACATCAAGAATCTAAATGAAGATATTTTTGTTTGGATATGATTTGGATCGTTATTATTAAGATTCTTGTATTTAATATTTCTTGTTATTAGATATAGAAGATTAATTATAAATTCAGAAAGTTCTGCTTTTATAAACATATGTTCTGATCCTTTATATTTAAAAGTTAATGTCTCATAAAGGTGAATGAATGTTTCTTTTAAAATTTCTATATTGTAAATGTCTCGAATATCATAAGTAGATAAATTGTAATAACTCTTAAGTTTAGAAACATCAAAAATAAAATCTCTTGTATCAATAAAATAATCAATTACTAAATGAGGAAATTCTTTTAGTTCCATAATGATTAATCTTGGTAGTTATAAGAATATATATCTAGGTTCGCTTTTCAACATGAATATAAAACTTATTAATATTTTAATAACTATTAACATTAAATTGATAAGTGTAATAAATATCTAATGATTTTAATTTGAATGTTTTTTCAAAATATTATTAATAATAGACATTCAATAAGATGTTATGTAGAATTTTAATTGCTTTAGAAATCTATTTTGGAACAAATTTTTAAAAAAAATACAAGATTTGCAAGGATTTTTATAGAAACGAAGAGTATTTATGAGAAATTCTGAGATTAAATTAGGATTAATATTCGATCTTGATGGTACGTTGTGGGATGCTACTCATCAACTATTAGATAGCTATAATCTAACTATGCAACGATTAAATTTAAAATATAAATTTACATTAAATGATGTTTTTTCATATATGGGTTTAACACCTGATGAAACTATTAAATTAATGTTTAGCGATTTACCTTATATAAAAGGTAAAAAAATATTTGATACTATAATCGATGATGAGATTGAATATTTAAAATTACATCCTGGTAAACTATACGATAATGAATGGGATGTTATATCGAATTTATCTAGTAAATACTCTCTTTTTATTGTTTCAAACGCAAGTAAAGGTTACATCGAAAACTTTTTAAATGGTCATAATATGAATCAATATTTTAAAGATCATTTGTGTGCCGGAGATACTTTAAAAGATAAGCATGAAAACATTAAATTAATTGCTAAAAAACATAATTTAACAGATTTCATATATATTGGAGACACCTTAAAAGATAAGGTTGAATGTGATAAAATAAAGGCTAAGTTTGTGCACGCAGCTTATGGTTTTGGTAAGATTGATGGTCATAAATTTAAGATTAATTCATTAACAGAACTGCCTGATTTAGTTAAAAAAATCTTCTAAATTCATATATTTATTTAAAAAAAGGAGGAAAAACATATGAATGATGAAACTGTAGTTGAAAAGCCTGTTGATAGCAATCCACTTAAATTAAATTGGAAAAGAACACTTATTATTGGATTTGCTTTTTTTGGTATTTTGCTTTTATGGCAAGTATACGATTCATGGTGTCCTACAATTTTAACTGAATTATTTATGGATGCTTTTAACACAACTGATGAGACCGATGTTCAATACTTAGTCGGCGTTATTATGGCGATAGATAATTTAGCGGCGTTATTGTTGCTACCACTGTTTGGAAAGCTGTCTGATAAGACAAAATCTCCGCTTGGTAAACGTATGCCATACATTATTGTTGGATCCATAATATGTGCGATTGCATTCCCGTTTATTCCTTTATGTTTCCACTACAATAATATTGCTGGTGTTGTTTCTTTAATGATTATTATCGTTATATTCATGATGATGTATAGAAACCCTGCCGTTTCTTTAATGCCTGATATGACACCTAAACCATTAAGAAGTAAGGCTAATGGCTTAATAAATATTATGGGATATATCGGTGCTGCTGTTGCAACAGTTTTAGGTATCTTTTTAGCAATCGATACATACTTAGATAATGGAAATATTTGGATTATTGAAGTTCCATTTATTATGGCCTCCGTTTTACTTATCGTAACTACATTAATTCTTCTTTTCACAATTAAAGAAAATAAAATTCAAGAGGAAGTTGCTGATGAAATGAGAAGAGGTGAAGAAGAGACTGATTTAATTGAACAGGTTGATGATGATCAACCATTAAGTAAGAAAAATAAAGTCATGCTCATTTTGATACTTGCTGCTATATTCTTCTGGTTTATGGCAGATAATGGTGTCTCTACTTTTATGACCAATTACACTATTTATTATTTAGGTCTTAGCCAAAGTGATATAAGTATTGCTACCATTATTGGAGGTGTTGGGTCTGTCATTGGTTTTGCAGTTGGTGGTCTCATCGCTCAAAAGATTGGAAGAAAATGGACGATAATGTCTGGTTTAGGTTTAACAATTGTTGCATATTTACTATGGGTGATACTTTCTTTTTCTCTTGAAACAGGCGACTCATTCCCAATTTATTTATACGTTGTTTGGTTCATCAAAGGGTTTGGTATGAGCTTGGTTCATGTAAACTCCTACCCAATGGTTGTTGAATTATGTACAAGTAAAAAGATTGGAATATTTACTGGATACTACTATGCGGCTTCAATGCTAGCCCAAACAATTACCCCAATTGCACTTGGGACATTATTGCTAATACCAGAATATAATTTCTCAATTCTTCCAGTCTATGCTCTAATTTGTGTTGTCGGGGCAACTGCAATATTCTTCTTTGTTAAAAATGTTAAGTCTGTGAAAACCAAATTTAAGACAGGTTTAGAATCAATGGACGTCGATGATTAATTATGAATAAACTTAATAAAACTTTAAAACGATTACCTCCTAAAGTTTTAGAAGGTGTCGTCCATCGAGGACTACATAATAAAAACGGAATACCTGAAAATTCAATGGCCGCTTTCAAAGCAGCCATTGAAAAAAATGTAGCCATCGAATTAGATGTTCATTTAACAAAAGATAATCAAATTGTTATATGTCATGATGAAACCCTAAAAAGAGTAACTGGAAAGGAAGGGACAATTGAACATCTAACATCAGATGAAATTAGGAGTAATTACAAATTAGAAAATGGTGAACCATTACCTACATTAAAAGAAGCATTAGATCTTATCGATGAAAAAGTTCCTTTATTTATTGAACTTAAACCTTTTGAGAAGAACTTTAAAAAATTATCTAATACTGTTTTAAAGCTATTAGAAGATCATAAAATACGTGATCCTAAGAACTTTATTTTTATTTGTTTCTACCCTCAATGTCTATGGGCTATCAAAACTAAGAAATATTTAAAAATGCTTCTAGTTGGTGAGACAGAATACCCATATATGTTTAAATTCATGTTTGATGGAGTAGATCTTGACATCGATTTATTTAAAAAGAAAAAATATCAAAAATCTTATAAAAGAAGATTTACAATGTGTTGGACAGTTGAAAATATGGAAGACTTAGAGATAGCCAAGAAATATTCTCACTCTCCAACATATCAATATCTTGACGTCGATGTAGTTAAAAATAGATAAGATTATCCAAAAAATAGATATCATATTAATAGAATTAATGGCTATTTTTTGGTATTCTTTTGTTGTTTGTAAAGTTATTTAAATTTACTAGTTTTTTATATACATTTTGAGGAGAAGAAGTAATGAAATTTGAAGAATGGAACGGTTTTAAAGAAGGACATTATGTCGAAGAAGTTGATGTTAGAGATTTTGTTAAACAAAATTATACTCCATATGATGGTGATGAATCATTTTTAGCTAAACCTACAAAAGAGACGACTAAACTTTGGAAAAAACTCCAAAAACTTCAAAAAGAAGAAAGAGCAAAAGGTGGAGTTCTTGATATGGAAACAAAAGTTGTCTCATCAATCACATCATATAAAGCGGCTTATTTAAATCCAACCGATCCAACACTAGAGAAAGTTGTTGGACTTCAAACCGATAAACCACTTAAAAGAGCATTCATGCCATATGGTGGAATCAAAATGGCTAAACAAGCTTGTGAAACATATGGATATCAAGTAAATGAAAAAATAGAAGAGATCTTCACTAAATATCATAAGACTCATAACCAAGGAGTTTTCGATGCTTACACTGCCGAGATGAAAAGAGCAAGACATTCTCATATCATCACTGGTCTCCCAGACACATATGGTAGAGGAAGAATTGTCGGTGATTATAGAAGAGTAGCATTATATGGTGTCGATCATCTCATTGAAAAGAAAAAAGAAGATTTAGAATTATTAGTTCCAGAAACTATCACTGAAGAAACAATTAGACTTAGAGAAGAAGTGACCGAACAAATAAGAGCTCTTCAAGAATTAAAAACATTAGCTAACTTCTATGGATATGATATCTCTAGACCTGCATCTAATGCTCGTGAAGCTGTTCAATGGTTATACTTTGGATATCTTGCAGCTATTAAAACCCAAAACGGAGCTGCGATGTCTGTAGGTAGAATATCTACCTTCTTAGATATCTACATCCAAAGAGATTTAGACAATGGAGTTATCACTGAAACAGAAGCACAAGAATTAATTGACCATCTTGTCATGAAATTTAGAATGGTCAAGTTTGGAAGAATACCTTCCTACAACGCTTTGTTCTCAGGTGATCCAGTGTGGGCGACACTTTCAATTGCAGGTATTGGAATAGATGGAAGAAGCATGGTAACAAAAAATGACTTTAGATTTCTACATACTTTAGAGAATATGGGTCCATCCCCAGAACCAAATTTAACTGTTCTATATTCTCCAAACCTTCCAGAAAATTTTAAAAAGTATGCAGCTAAGATCTCTATCTTAACTAGCTCAATTCAATATGAAAACGATGAAGTCATGCGACCAATTTGGAAAGATGACTACTCAATTTGTTGCTGTGTTAGTGCAACAGAGACTGGTAGAGAAATCCAATTCTTTGGAGCAAGAGCAAACCTTGCTAAATGTTTGTTATACGCAATAAATGGTGGAGTCGATGAACTACTTATGACTCAAATTGGTCCAAAGACTAGACCTATCACCTCTGAATATTTAGATTATGAAGAAGTAGTTGAAAAATTTGATGCGATGATGGAATGGCTAGCAGGTTTATATGTTAATACACTAAATACTATTCACTACATGCATGATAAATATTACTATGAAGCTCTTGAGATGGCTCTAATTGATACGAACCTTAGAAGAACATTTGCAACCGGAATTGCTGGATTCTCTCATGTTGTTGATAGTTTATCTGCTATAAAATATGCAAAAGTTAAACCAATTAGAAATGAACAAGGTATTGCAGTTGACTTTGAAATAACAGGAGATTTCCCTCGTTATGGTAACGACGATGATCGAGCAGATGATATCGCAGTCAATCTTCTTAAAACATTCATGAGAAAGATTGAAAAACATCCTACCTATCGAAA
>CAZJPX010000036.1:0-7484 GCA_964548325.1 uncultured Staphylococcaceae bacterium | reverse complement strand
AAATCAGCTGCTCGACCTAATATATAACAACTAGCAGCACATTCTAAAATTATTTCTTTATCTTTAGTTAACATTCCTGCAATTATTCCACTTAATAAATCTCCACTTCCTCCTTTTGCAAGTCCTGGATTACCATTTATATTTAAATAGTTTTCTTTGCCATTAGTGATTACAGTTACATTAGATTTTAAAACAAGATTGATATTGTATTTTTTTGCAAAATCTTCTGCTTCTGCAAGATATTTTGCTTTAAAATCATGTATTTCTTTATTAATCAATCTTGAAAATTCTTTCAAGTGTGGTGTTAATACAACATTACATAAATGATCTTTTAAAATATCTATTCCATATTTAGCAATCGTATTTATTCCATCAGCATCTATTAATAAATTACCTTTGTAGTTTGATAATAAATATCCAATTATTTCATATACTTCTTTTGATATTCCTATACCCATACCAATAGCAATAACATCATATTTCAAAGCTTGATTTAATGTCTTTTTATCAAATTTTATGTATCCATTTTCATCATCAAATAACAAATATGTATTCTCTAAGTTTTTAAGAGCATATATGTTGTGTAATGATTTTGGTATACCAATAGTTGAATATCCTACACCTAATAAAAGAGGACATAATGCTTGATGAGAAAAAAGAATAGCACCATTTAATTCCTTACTTCCACCAATTAAAAGTACACGACCATAATTTCCTTTATTACTAACTCTTTTTCGTTTAGGAAATAGTTCTTTTAAATCATCTTTATTTAATGTTTTAATAACACGATCATATGTAGGTGCTTTTATACCTATATCTACTTTTATTAATTCGTCATAACAATCTTGTCCTTCATTTAAAAAATGACCTAATTTATATTCTTGAATTGCGATTGTTAAATTAGATTTAACAGATGTAGGCATGGTCAATCCATTATCTGCATCTAATCCACTATTTATATCTATAGATACAATCTTGGCTTCGGTTTGTCTATTTATGTATTCAATTAACTTTAAGTATTTGTCTTTAATATTTGTGTTTAATCCAACTCCAAATATGGCATCAATTATCACATCATATTTAATGTTCTCTTTTATCTGATTAATAGTTTTACCTTTATATATTTTTTTGTTTATTAGACAATCTTGGCTATATGAATCATTAATATCTAAAACTGTCACATCATATTTGCTTTCATATAATAATCTTGCAACAACAAAACCATCTCCACCATTTCCACCTTTACCAACAACTACAAGATATTTTCCATTCTTATAGTTGTATCTTGAAATGATTTCTTTATAAACAGCATGACCTGCTTTTTCCATTAATTCTAAAGATGAAATGCCAGAATTAATAGTATTTAGATCTGCTTCTTTCATTTGTTTTGATGATAATATATATTCCATAAATCTTTAAAAATATACAATTTTTGCAGGTTTTTTAATAAATTAGATTATTTTTTATTGTTTTGAACTCAATTCTTTATCAATTGCTTTAGCTGCTTTTTTACCAGCACTCATTGCATGAACAACAGTAGCAGGGCCTGTTACTGCATCTCCCCCAGCATAAACATGTTTCTTAGTAGTTAAACCACCTTCATTTTTAGTTATAAAATAACCATTGTTATTTGTTTCAAGTCCAGGAGTTTTATCTTTAATAAGTAAACTTGGTGAACTACCGATAGCTACAACTACAGTATCAACATCTAACATTTCATATTCGCCTGTAGGAACTGGTCTTTTTCTTCCACTACTATCTGGTTCACCTAATACTTGCTTTTCTAACTTTATTTTAGACACACGATGTTTTGTATTACCTTCAATTATTTCAACAGGATTTAACAATGTCTTAAATTCAACCCCTTCTTCGATTGCTTCTTCTATTTCACTTTTATTAGCTGGTAGCTCATCCATTGATCTACGATATACAATATAAACCTTTTCTGCACCGAGTCTAATAGCACATCGAGCAGCATCTATTGCAACATTGCCTCCACCAATTACTGCAACTCTTTTAGCTTCATCAAATGGATCTTGTGAAACACCTTCATACATGTTGTTTATATTAATCCCTTCTAGATATATAGCAGCTGAGTAGACTCCCGCTAATTTATCACCTTTTATATTTAAAAGCTTAGGTTCGCTTGCCCCAGTTCCTATAAACACAGCTTCAAATTTATGTTTTTCCAATAATTCATCTATAGTTATTTTTATGCCTATAGTCATATAGTTTTCTATTTTTACACCAAGTTCTATTAATTCATCTATTTCTCTTTCAACAATTGACTTACGTAATCTAAATTCAGGTATTCCATAAATTAAGGTGCCTCCTGCCATAAGACTAGACTCAAAAATGGTCACATCGTATCCTAATTTTACTAAATCACCTGCACAGGCTAGTCCACTAGGTCCACTACCTATTATTGCAACCTTATGACCATTTTTGTTGATTCGTGGCTTCTTAGTGTGTTTAAAATTAATGTAATAATAATCTGCCACGAATCTTTCTAATCTTCCTATTGCTACTGCTTCTTTTGGTTTGTTGGTTGCTTTATCTATACCTATTCCTCTAGTGCATTTCATTTCACATTGTTTTTCTTGAGAGCATACCCTTCCACATGTTGCAGGTAACACAGATTTTTTAGATATTATTTCATATGCTTTTTCAAAGTTACCGAGAGCTACTTGATGAATGAATTCTGGTATATCTAAATTTATAGGACAATGTTTAACACATGGTTTGGTAGGACAACCTAAACATCTTTTAGCTTCTTCAATAGCTGTTTTTTCATTATATCCATAAGATACTTCAAAAAAGTTTTTAGATCTAATTTCAGGTTCTTGTGATGCCATAGGGCATTTAAAAGGAGACATGTTTATCTTATATTCCTTGTACATAGTCAATTATCCTCCATTTTGTATTCATTTTTATTAACCTTAATATTTCCTCAATGTAAATATTCTACTATTAATTTTGAAGTATTTTGAATATAGATTATTCTTTTAACAATTTAGGGCAAATTAATACCAAAACAATAAAATATTTTGAATTTTAGGTTTTAGACAATTAAAATTTATATGACATATAAATTTGTGAGGTATTTATAATGAAAAAAATTGAACTTAACAAGAATTGGTTTGTTAAACCTCTTGGTTCAACTGAGGAATTTAAACAAGTTGACGTCCCATATGATGCGATGATTTTTGAACCAGCAAGTGATGATGCACCTACTGGTAAAAATGGTTGTTGGATTATGACTAACGATTATGAGTTTAGGAAGAGTTTTGATTTTGAAGAAGAATGGAGAAATAAAATATTAATCTTAGAGTTTGAAGGTGTATATAGAAATGCGAATGTTTATTTAAATGGACAACAAATCTCTTCTAGACCATATGGATATACAAATTTCTTTGTAGACATTACTGATAAAGTTAATACTTATGGAAGAAATGAATTAAAAGTATTAGCCTACAACAAAGATCAACCTAACCAAAGATGGTATTCAGGATGTGGAATTATTAGACCTGTCAATTTATATGTTCTACCAAAAGAACATATAAAACTTAATTCAATTAGAGTTACTTTACTAGATTACATCACAAAAGAATTTAGAATACAATTTGAAACAACCTCTCCTGGAAAAGTAAAAATAGAAATACTAGAGAATGGTTGGGTTAGAGATGTAAAAGAAGGTTCAACAACTGAAAATAAGTATAGTTTAATTACAAAATCTAACTACCTAGAACTTTGGTCGCCTGAAAATCCAAAAATGTATGATATAAGAGTTACATTTAAAGATGATGTTCAAACAGTTAGATTTGGTTTAAGAAAAATTCAATTAAGTAAAAAGAAAGGATTCTTAGTGAATGGAAAAAGATATCTATTAAAGGGTGCTTGTATCCATTCTGAGAACGGATTGCTTGGAAATGTGACACATTACTCCATTGAACATAGAAAAGTTAAATTATTAAAAGATGCTGGATACAACGCACTTCGTTGTGCTCATAATCCAGCAAGTAAATGTTTCTTAGAAGCATGTGATAATCTTGGAATGTTGATCATCGATGAATATGTTGATTGTTGGTACACACAAAAAACAAAATATGACTACACAAAACATTTATCTACATATTGGAAAGAAGATTTAAAAGATATGATAGAAAAAGATTATAACCATCCATGTGTAGTTATGTATTCTGTTGGTAATGAGGTTGGTGAATCTGCTCAAAAAAGAGGCCAAGCATTATTAAAAGATTTTGTTAGTTTCTTGCATCGACACGATTCCACTCGTCCAGTTACATGTGGCATCAATATCTTCTTTAACATGATGACAATGCTTGGAGTTGGATTCCATTCTGATAAGAAAGCTAAAAAAGAAGAAACTAAAAATGTTCAAAAGAAGAAAAAACAAAAAGCTGTCGGCTCAGAATTATTTAACAACATTACAAATATGTTAGGTGCTCCAATATTAAAGTTTGGTGCTAAATTTCCTCTATGTGATGTTGCAACCAAAAAACCTTATGCGCTACTTGATGTTGCAGGATATAACTATGGAATTCTTAGAGTTAAACATGACTTGAAAAAATATAAAAATAGATTTGTAGTTAGTACCGAAACATTCTGTGCTGATGCAAAATTATTTATCGATCTATCAAAGAAACTACCTCCAAGATTTATTGGAGACTTTGTTTGGGCTGGTATGGATTATCTAGGTGAAGTTGGAGTTGGTAGTTGGGTACATGCTGATCAAACAAGAGATTTCCAATTCAATGCTGGTTGGATGAGTGCTGGTAGCGGAAGATTAGATCTTTTAGGAAATCAACTTTGTGAGATGGCTTACACAAGAGTTGCTTATGGATTAGATACAATTAGAATGGGTGTCATACCTCCAACTTATCTAAAGATGAAACGTTCGACATCTTCTTGGAAGTTTTCAAGAGCAATTGAGTCTTGGACATTCCCAAAAAGAGATATTGAAAAAATGGCAGTTGTTGAAGTTTACTGTACTGCTAATACAGTTAAATTGTTTAATAATGAGATTCTTCTTGGCACTAAGAAAACCAAGAGAAATGGACGTACAATTTTTAAAGTTCCTTATATACCAGGAAATTTAACTGCTGTTGCATATGATAAAAAATTTAAAGAGGTTGGAAGAACAACATTAACTACTTCTAAACTTCCTACAATATTAAAATTAACTACTAATACACCAAGAGTTCAAGTAGGTGATTACGTCTTTATTGATGTTACTCTTCAAGATGCAAGAGGTATCTTAAAACCATTAGAAGATAAGAAATTTAAGATTCTAACTGATGGACAAGCTTGTGTGTTTAAAGCATCAGGTAATGCATGTCCATATCAACCAGATAGATTTAATGTAACTACAAAATCTACTTACTTTGGTAAAGCACAAGTTATTGTTCAAGCAGTTAAACCAGGTCCATTTAAACTTATCACAGCAACTGAAGATGGTAAACAAACTGATGCACTAGCTATATATGTTACCAATTAATTTTTAGAAAATATTTAATATTTGCATAGATTTTTGCGAAAATATCGATTTTTATTTATTTAAAAATATTTGAATAAAAAGATAATTTAATGTTTTAATTTTGCGCTTTTTTAAAATCTAAGAAAATTGACTTAGAGTGCTTAAATCTCTATAATTTTTATTTAATATGAAGCGAGTTATTAGCGGTATAAAACCTACAGGAAATTTAACACTTGGAAATTACATTGGTGCTTTAAAAAATTTTAAAGATTTTCAAGATGATTATAAAACATTTCTTTTTGTTGCTGATTTACACGCTTTGACTTTGCCTATTGATCCTGTAGAACTAAAAAATAATACTAGAGATATAATCGCTTTTTATCTTGCTGCTGGATTAGATCCAAATAAAACAACTTTATTTTTACAATCAGATGTTTCTGCTCATGCTGAACTAGCTTCAATTATTCAAAATTATTTTTATATGGGTGAATTATCAAGAATGACTCAATTTAAAGATAAATCACAAAAGATGAATAATTCTGCTATTGGACTTGGTCTTTTTGCTTATCCTGTTTTAATGGCTGCTGATATTCTTTTATATAAAGCCGATTTCGTTCCTGTTGGTCATGATCAATCTCAACATATTGAACTTGCTAGAGATTTTGTGCATCGTTTTAATGAAAGATATAAAAAAGAAATATTTAAAATGCCAAAAGCAATTATTCCTAAAGTTGGAGCACGCATCATGTCCTTACAAGATCCTACTAGCAAGATGTCTAAATCAGATCCAAAAGGAGATATTTTCTTAAAAGATGATTTAACTCTTATACGTAAGAAAATTATGTCAGCTGTTACAGATACTGAGACAGATATAAAATACGACCTTAAAAATAAACCTGGTATTTCAAATCTTTTAACAATTTATGCATCATTAAAAAATATTTCAATAGATGATGCACAAAAAGAATTTAAAAATCTTCATAAATATGGTGAATTTAAAGGCATTGTTGCTAATCTTGTTGTTGATACTCTTAAACCATTTCAAGAAAAGTATTATGAGATTTTAAAAAGTGATACAATAGATAAAATTTTAAAGAGTGGAGCTAAAAAAGCTACACTCGTCGCTAATAAAACATTAAAAGAAGTAAAAGAAATTATAGGTATATATGGACATTAATAGAAACAAAGAAAAATACTTAATTTCCTTAGATTTGGATGGTACAACATTAAAGGATAATAAGTCTCTTTGTCTCTTAACAAATTTATACCTAAGAAAATTAATTCGAGATGATGTTCACTACGTAACTTTTTCATCTGGTAGAAGTTATAAAGATGTTAAGGAATACGCAGAATTGGTTGGTATTAAACTTCCTTTGATATTAAACAATGGTTCTATTATTTATAATCCATTTACACTTGAAACTGATTATTCTGGAATAAATTTAAAATCATTAAAACAATGTATATTAGAATTAGAACCATTTATGGATTCGTTTGTTATGGAAAGTTTTAACAAAATATATTATACCGACAATAAACATTTTGCCTTCATGTTTAATAACATAGAAAATACAATGCGTGTTCAAGGAGATACGAAAGCTTTACTTAAATTAGTTGATGAGGAACCTGCAAATTTTTTAGCTCACTTTAAACCAAATTATGACCGTGATTTATTTAGAGAAACCATTGCAAACTATAATAAGATCTTTGATTTTAGAATATGGTTTGATCTTCCATTTTTTGAAATATCTCAAAGAGGTGTTAGTAAATACACTGCAATAATGAAACTAGCAAAAAAACTAAATGTTAATAAAGATCATATTATATTTTTTGGAGATCAAGAAAACGATTTAGAATGTCTTAAAAATTTTAAACACGCATACTTAATGAAAAATGGAAATCCAGATTTAAGACAATTTGCACCTAATGTTACAAAATATGATAACAACCATAATGGTATACTTAAAGAATTAAGACCTTTATTAAAAAG
>CAZJPX010000035.1:0-7577 GCA_964548325.1 uncultured Staphylococcaceae bacterium | reverse complement strand
TTTTCTGAGAGTGAATATTTTGAACTTTATAATAATCCATACACTTGGAATATTTCTAAACAACTACATGATTTTAGATTTAATACATGTATATTTATTGGTATATCTTTAACTGATCCAAACATGAAAAGGTTGTTAGAATTATCAAGCAACCTGCTAAAGTTCAATTTTATTTTTATAAAAAAGCAAAAGGACTTTTTAGAATCTACATATAAAGATTTGGCAAACTATTATTTCACATATGATTTGATACCTCTTTGGATTAAAGAATATTCTGATATTGGAAAAATTTTGAGGCTAATATAGTAAAAATCTACGATTTTTACTCTTGTTAAATGATACGAATGTATTAAAATATTTTTGAATTTGTTTATTTTGTAAATAAACAAATTTTAAAAAACAAAGAGGGTTGTTTATGAAAAAAATTAAAAAATTAATTGGATTTGCTTCACTGTCATTATTCGGAGTTGCTTTACTTGCTGGATGTAAACCAACTTACAATGAAGAAGATATAGTATCAATTGAAATTAATGAAGCAACTTTTAATGGCTCATGGACTTTTTATTTAGACACAACAGTGAGTTATAATACTTTAGCTGTTGATTTATTAGATAGTAATTCTAATGTGTTAAATACAATTAAGTATACTGATTCACCTTCAAGTTTTGAATACAGCACTATCGATACAAGTGAATTGGTAACCGGAGGTATTTTTTCTGTCACATATACAACAAGTCTTGGGACATCATTCAGTGCCACTCATGAGTATAATGTTGTTGAAACAACAAACGCTACTCCAACCAGTTGGGCTCAAAATGATCAATACAGTTATTATTTAAGTAGTGTTTCTACTGCTCTTGATCAAAATACGAGTTATTATGATGTGAATGGCAATTTTGACTTATCTTTGATTACTGATACAGATTTAGCTAGCACTTCTTTGATGAGAAGTGATGGTAAGTTTTATGTAGCCAATCATAATGCAGTTGATTTATCTCCAGTAAGATATGCTTTTGTTTCATCGGGCGACCTTGTTATCACAAGCGCAATGCCAGATAATACAACCATTTCAATTTATGCTCAAAGTGATACATCTATGGAAACAAATCTTGTTGAAGATTACTTTGATGATGAGAATTATGAAATTGCTTGTACTACTGGGATGGTAGATTTTACAGATGATTTAAGTGGGTTAGAAACAGATATCAGAGTTGTTTTCTCAGTTGATGGAAATAATCCAAACTTCTCTACTCTTACAATGGACATTACTTTAGTCGATGGATGGAATATTACCGAAGCTGAACAATTAATTTTAATTGATAATGCAAAAACTAGTTCATCTTCTTACTCTACAAGAGTTCAAAATTCATATTTGGACAAGAAAAAAGAAGTGCTTGGAACAAATGATGTTACTGCCACTACAAGTTATGAGGCATTTGTTTTATTTAACGATATAACAATTGAATTAGAGGATTTACCAGATGGAGTTTTATGGCAAAGTGGGGATACTGGTTATGCACAAGCACTAGATGGTACTTTGAAAGATTGGTATTTTATCTATGAACATAATATTGGTCAAAGTTGGGGAAACACCGATTCTAATGAATTTAATTTTTACGGCAATTATAATTCAATAATTCTTGGTGAGACCTTCCCATATGTAATCAGTGAAAGAAGTGATTATACTAATTCAAATACCGGTCTTAATCCTGATAAAGTTGATACTCACACTACTTTATTTGGTTCAAATCAATCTTCCTACACTGAAGAATATTCATTTTACTTTTATGATTTAACTGCTGTTGGAAACCAAGGAGTGTCAACTGACCAAGAAATCGATATTGATGATGATGGTGAAACTGAAACTGCCGGAGGAGTTTTATTTTGTAAAAATAGAGCTGATACCAATTTTGAAAATTGTAATATAAATAGCTTCTTTACAATATTTGTAACACAAGGTGAAGGTAATGCTTCTAGCATTAGTAATGAGTATCAAATAGATTACAATTTGAACTACACTAAGATGAACAATTGTTACTCAACTCCTGTTTTTGTATATGGTGAAAGTAATGTTAATGTAAATAACTCTTTACTTTCAAATTCTGGAGGCCCTTTATTTATTCTTCAATCTATTGCATATGGCGGAAAAACATTTGATGAAGAGCAAGTTGAAGGAACTAATGTTGTCGTTGATGAAAACACGGTATTGAAAAACTATGTTACAGGACAAGGAGGTTGGTTTGATTTAATGGGTGCAACCAATTCTGTTAGTACTTTAAAAAATATTGGTTATACATTTGAAAGGCAATTAAACAAAAGCTTTGTAACTAATAGAAGCGATGGAGAAGAAGTATTAAATCTTATTGCAATTGCTTTAAGCACCAACATGGAAGAAGCAGGTGCTCTTGATCCTGATATGCGAAGCACATTCAAAGTTGGTGGAGTAGAATACATTAACTATACTTCTGGAGAAGATGAATTAGATGGTTTGATGGAAGAAGCAGACACTTATGGTATGAACACTACTCTCCTTGTTCAAATCGCAGATGCAATAGCGAACACAACTTATGGCTCTCAATTCTTATTCTATGCTTTAAGTGGTGTTAGTAGTACATACTCAAATGCTTATACTCTTCCATCATTTATGACATATGATGAAAACGGCAATCAAACTTTTACAACAGTTACTTCTTCAGATGGCCAAAACTTTGATAGTATTGTTTCTACTGGATATTATATTAATTTGCTAGGTAGCGAGCTTGGTTTAGGAAATTTAGTTGATGCTGAAATAAGTTCAGATTTCGCTGATGGTTCAGATTATATAACCGCATATTTTGCAATGTCTGATGGTGATTTCAGTGCACCTTCCATCTCTACAAGCAATTCGAATAGCTTCTTTACATCGCTTGTTAATGCATATTTAAATAGCTATCAAGGTTCAACTGCTTATGGAGTTGTCTTTGAATTGTTTGATGCATAATTATTAAAAGCATTTGCTTCAAATTATATTGGATAACAATGAAGATTCTTAAACAATTATTTAATATTCCCACTTTAATAATTGGAGTATGTATTCTTGCAATTGGAATAACATTTTCATCTATTTTTCCTTCGACATATGATGTTTATATAATAGGGATATTAGTATTGTTTTTGTTCTATGTTGGATATTTATTTATTCCTGTTTTAATAAAAAAAGATTTTGAAATAAAAAAAACATACAAGAATAAATATGTTAATAAAATAATTGTCTATTTATCAAACAAAGACAATAGAAGAGCCTTAGTCAAACAAAGCATTGTTGTTGTTTTGTTTTTTGTTCTTTTTGTTAGATATATGATTGGGCATGATTACTTAGAAGAAGTAATAGCGATGAATACTGATGTGTTGACATCTATAAATCTTGTTATATCTAATTTATTTAATGAATGGTTTATCGCTGCAACACTTCTTGTATGTATCAACGAGTTTTGTAAATCTAATATTTCAAAGACGTTAGTTAAATATATTTCTACTCCAATATTTTTACTTTCATTATTCTTTATTTTTCAAATAATAACTGGAATTTGTGGAGATTTATCTCAAAATAGTGGGGATTCTAGAATTTATTTAATTGCAGTAGAACTTGGATTATCATTAAGTTTGACTGCCTCTACTTGGTTAGAAGATCATTCATTAAAACTTACAAAAGAAGAAGGTCTTGCTTTAGGTTTAGGATGGTTTTTCTTTTTAGTTACATCAATAAACGCATATACACTTCAATTATATTTTGGAACAATTCATGGAACGTTAATTGTACCCATTGATCTTAATTGGACTCATCGTATATTTATATATGCTACAGTCTTGCTTCCTATCTTATATTTCATTCTTTTATATAGGTATGATTATAAACATCGCAGAATGTTTTTAACATTCATCGCTCTTAATGTTTTGTTTGCTTATCTAGCTAGCACAAGAGGCGAAATATTTACGAGTGTTTCGAATCTACAATTACATTTATGTAACACTGCGATGTTTATAATTCCAGTTACTCTTATTTTTAAGACAACAAAGCTTTTCTACTTCACAATGTTCATAAATGTAATTGGTGCAATCCTTGCAATACTTTTACCAAATTATTCTACATCCATAGGTTTTTTCAATATGGAGATATCCAAATTTTATATTAATCATTTATATGCGGCATTTATGCCAATTTTAATTGTTTTACTTGGTATATATGAAAGACCAAAGATGAAGTATTTTGGTTATTCGATGATTGGATTTGTTTTCTACTACATTTTAGTTTTAATACTCAATGCTATATTTGGAACAAATTACTTCTTCTTAAATTCAGATTTCATACCAGATAAGTTTGGCGATTGGGGAGTGAATATCTTTAATATGTCCTTTGAATTTACTATAGGTGATATAACTTTAACTTTCCATCCTCTATATCAATTACTATTCTTCCTTGGATATAATGTCTTAGCTCTACTTATGTGGTATATATATGAGTTAATATTTAAGATAGTTGATGATCTAACACTACTTGTAGAAAAAACCAAAGCATATAAACAAAATAAAAAAGAATTCATAAATATATTAGAAAAAGAGAGAGGTAAAAATATGAGTAAGATAAAAAAAGAATTGAATACAATTGATTTTGATAGTTTAGAAGCAACACTTGAAATATCTCATCTAAAAAAGATATACGGTAATTCTAATAATGTTGCAGTAAAAGATTTCTCTTTATCTTTAACTGGAGGAAAAATATATGGATTCCTTGGAAAAAATGGTGCTGGCAAATCAACAATTATTAAATCAATTGTTGGTATGCATACATTTAATGAAGGCGAAATTAAGGTTTGTGGATTTGATGTGAAGAACCAATCGGTTCTAGCAAAAGAATGTATTGGATTTGTACCAGATCACTACGCTTTGTATGAAAACCTAACAGGTAGACAGTATATCAACTATATCGCAGATTTATATGATGTTAAAAAGAAAGATCGAAATGAAAGATTAGATCAATTTTTACCAAAACTTGAACTTGTTGAACAATTTGATAGGCAGATAAAAACATACTCTCATGGTATGAAACAAAAGATTACAATTCTTGGAGCCCTCATTCATAATCCAAAAATTTGGATACTTGATGAGCCGATGACCGGAGTTGATCCTAATTCAATATTTCAAATTAAAGAATGTATGAGAGAACATGCAAAAAAAGGAAATATAGTTTTCTTCTCATCACATCTAATTGATGTTGTATCTAATTTATGTGATGAGATAATTATTATTAAGAAAGGCGATTTTGTTTTAAGAGCAGGTCTTAATGAGTTACATAAAAACAAGGTTGATCTTGAAAAATTATTCTTAGAAAAAACAAAAGATGAGGAAGAAAAAGATATAAAAAATTTGAATATAACTAGAGGGAAAGCTGCTTAAATTATATGAAAAACTTGCAAAAAGAAAATATTTTAGAAAAAACACAAACATTAAAAGTTGGATATACTTTCAATTTTAAGCAGTTTGTAATTCTTATAAAAATGCTTTTACAAGACAAACTCAAGATTAATTTTAAAAGCAATGTTAAACAATCAATTATTAAGATTGTTTCTCTTGTTGCTTGTTTTGTTATATTAACCGCTGTGAGTTATACCTTATATTATATTGTTGAACTATTACATCTATTTTCTGTTTTTAGTTATATACCGTTGTCTGTTCCATCATTTATATCAACTGTTGTTTTTATCATTAGTTTTATAACGCTTGTAGCTGGAATTAATAAGGTTTTATATTATTCTGTTGATAATCGAATAATGATCACATATCCGTGTAAAGGAAGTACAATTTTCTTTGCTCGATTAACTGTTTATTACATAAATGAATTGATTAGAAATTTTATTATCCAAATACCATTATTTCTTGGATATATGATTGTTATGAGCTTCCCTTTGGTTATGATTCTTTGGTTGATATTTGGTTTAATGTTAATCACTACAGTTGAAGTCTTGCTAGCAAGTTTACTCTCAATACCTACTTATTATGTATCAAGATTTTTGAAAAGATATGCATTTATTAAAACCATTGTGTATGTTGTTATATTTTTAGGAATTTTAGGTGCCATTTCTTATGTTTTATATTTAATACCTGATAGTTTAGATATTTATACAAATTGGGGTCCTTATTTTACAAGAGTTCAAGCTTTTTTAAGAGGTTATACCACATATCTTTCTCCTTTCTATTATTTAACACAATTTTTAATAGGTAAACTTGATTTATTCAATGTGACATTATTTACATTGAATACCTTATATGTTTTCCTAGTTTTATCACTTTCAATTATTCTTCTTTATCTCATATGTATGTTTGTTATTAATCCAATATATTTCAAACTAGCAACAGATTCATTTGAATTTGAAAGTGACGAACTGTTCTTATCTAAAAAGACGAAAAAGAGAACATTCTTACATTCTCAACTACATAAAGAGTTCTTGTTGTTTTTTAAAGATCCAGGATATTGTGCATCAATTATTGGATCCTTTGTATTTTTGCCTTTAATGCTCACCATCTTAAACAAAATATATGGAGCTATGAACGTCAACGCCTTTGGGAATAGAATTGTAGCATGTGCTAATATATTGTTAATTCTTGTCGTTTCTTTATCAACAAACTCAGCGGTAGCTAAATCATATAGTAGTGAAGGTGGAGCCTTTGAGTTTAATAGAGTCTACCCACGAGATAATGTAATTTTATTGTTATCAAAAAACATTATTCCGTTTGGAATTGGACTTTGCTCTATTCTTAGTTCTTGTATCATCTTTGGTGTATTAAAAGATATCGAAGCATCTAAAATTACGCTGATGTTTATATCAATCTTATTGATATATCTAGGACATATGTTATTTGCTTCTCAACTTGATTTTTGTTCAATTACATCCATGTTTTCTCTTCAAGGAAAACAGAGCAAAGCTCAACTAATAATTTCAATAACTGCATTTGTAATACCTGCAATTATTGTTTTCTTATTCTTTTTGTATATTAGCGATGATAGTTTTACTGCATATATTAAACTATTAGTCCTTGCGCTACTTGTGTTTGCAGTATTCTTATGGGTGTATATTAAAAAGATTAAGTTTATATATCAAGAAGGAGCATAAACTGATGAAAAAGGGTGTCTTATTATTAATAGCTGTCGTATTTGTTATATCTATTGTCGTCGTTGCTTTTTTTGGAGTATCTGCCCAAAACATATCACCTGTTGTATATATAACAAGTGTAGAAATATTGGATATGGATGGAAACGAGATTCCAACAAACGCCTACGGTCTTAAAACGATAACTTTAAATTTTGAACGTGATGATGATTTATATGATTCTGAAGAAGATGTATATTACATGCAATATTTTTTCACTACGCGTATTCAACCAGATAATGCTACTTATGAAAATTTTATATACTATTGTAACATTACAGATGGAACCCTGACTTGTACTTATCCAAGTGGTGGTGGATTTTTAATTAAAGAATATGCAGAAGATTATTTGATTGCAACCATTACTTGTCGAAGCAACGATGGTGGACCTAC
>CAZJPX010000034.1:0-7679 GCA_964548325.1 uncultured Staphylococcaceae bacterium | reverse complement strand
AAATATTTAATAAATCATGTAAATCGATGTAGAATATTTTTATGTTTAGAAATGTTTTTAAAGTATTTTATTTCTCCATGTGGAGACGTATAGAAAAAAACGATTACAATAGATCTATTGGTTTTAAACTACCATCTCATATTGAAGCTTCCACTTTTTATTTAAATGAAAATGATAATGATTACTATAATCTAATCAGAGTTTTTAAAAACACAAAAATAGATAAAACATCAAATCCTTTAATTATAAATATTCATGGTGGAGGATGGGCTCTTAAAAATCGGATTGGATATGAACCATTTTATGCATGCTATGCATGCAATGGATATGATTCGATTGGATTTAGCTACTACTCAATGATGGACAAATATAATTATTCAGATATCGTAAAACATATTTTTAATGTCCTTCACTACATACATGACAATCATAAAAAACTAAATATTTCTTTAGATAATGTATTCTTTGCCGGAGATAGTGCTGGCGGACAATTGTCTTTACATATCTACTCTATAAATAAATCAAGTGAATTACAAAAAATATATGGAGTAACACCTGTTAATATAGATGTGAAAGGATTAATTTTGAATCATCCAGTAGTTTTTTTAGATGATCCATTTGTAGATTCTAATAAAGGGTTTTTACGTTCAAAAGTAGTTAAACAATCCTTCTTAGAATGCATGTTTTCTAAAAAATATCTTGCAAATCCTCATTATATTTATGTAAATCCAAATAAATATTTCGATATAGTTAAAAAATATCCACCAATATTGGTTATTGCATCAAATGGTGATCATAGGTATAAAGATAATGCAATTAGACTTCATAACACCTTAGATGAACTAGATATAAAACATGATTACTTTTTTGAAGAAGACAAGTCTGCTGGTCATGTATATAACATAGCTCTTCTTGGTTCTACTCTTGCAAATAAATGTAATGATTATATAAATAGCTTTATTCAAAGCAATATAAAAAATGAAAACTCTTCTATGTTTGAAAAGTAAACCCAAAGTTAAAATAAGTTAAATAATTTTGCTTATTAGTTAATCCCTATAATTAATGTCTCTTAAAACAGATCTAAAGTATTTTCTTGCTCTACGAACTTTTACTAGTTTAATAATACTGTAAATAAGAGCAGCTCCTCCAAGAGCTAATAAAAATACACCTAAAGCAAACTCAAGTGATGTAGGTCTAAATACTCTTATATTTAAGACGTTTCTTTTAAATGATAAACCAAATAATGCTCCTCCAACTACGATAAGAATAATTCCAATCACAAAGAAGCATAAAGCATTATCTTTTTTTTCACTTGCTTTAATTATATTGTTATGAGCTAATTGATTAAAATCATGTGAATCAATCTTAGCTAAACTATCAAAATCATTTGGTGTGTTGCAACTATAACAAAAATCTTCTCTATGTTTGGTATCAGAAGAAGCATTGTCAAAAGCAGATAAGTTATTACCTTTTGATTTTGGTTTTTTATTTGTAATTAGCTTTCCACAGTTTATACAATACTTCTTCATTTTGATACCTTTAGTTAATTGTTTTTTAGATTATTCGATTATGCACCGATTGCACTAGCAAGTGCGCTTTCAAATTGAGATTCAACATAACTTGTAACAGCTGTGTTGTATGAATCAGTTCCAACAGCTGAAATACCACCTGCATCATATGCAAATACTGCTTCAATGACACTACCAATTGCGGTTCTTGCATCTGATGATTCATCAAAGACATCAGAAACAAAATAATCTTCATCTTCAGTGTATTGTGTATTTAAATTAAGAACTTGTCCAGTGTATGCATTTGCAGCATCTCCACCGTTTGCTACATAATCATCAACATTGGCTTCATAACTAGCAGCTGCAGTGGTTAATGCAGTAACTTCATCAGATTCATATGAACTTGTTCTAATTGGGAAATAAGATGTGTTAACAGCAAGGCTTGCACTGTTATCAGTGTTTGTTAAGAACTTATAGAATAACCATGAAGCCCAGTTCTCCTCTACATCTGCCTTATCAAAGAAGGTGAGAGATGGTCCTTGAGAGATAACTTTATGTTGAGTTGTATCTTCGTTTCCTGTTAATCCAATTGAATCAAGGGTGAATGTTGGAGTTGGATTGAATGAGAAGTTTGCATCGTCTGTTACAAAATATCTTGTTCCAGCAGTAGATGACATACACATGAAGACTGTTCCTTGAGTTGCCATTGTGGATGAGTATTGATGAGATCCACTAGATGCATCTGAGTAGTATAGTTGATCTTGAGTACACATATATCCTAAGTCGTACCATTCTTTAAGTTGAACAACAATCTCTTTAGCATCTTCATTGTTAAATAGAACTCTATCAAGATTTGTTGATCCACTTCCATCAGTGTAGTCAACTCCACTCATTTCAAGCATAGAGATAATCATATTTTCAGCTGAATCATAAACAAATGGAATTGCTGTAAATAAACCATCTCCATCTTTTTTAACTTCACCTAATCCTCCAAAGACATCTGGGAAATCAATTTTCATTTGTCTTGCAAGTGCAATGAGTTCACTCCAAGTAGTTGGAATTTCATATTCTTCTTTTGAACTTTGTGCATATGGGACAACATATCCACTTGAAGTTGTACCAGTATATTCATCCATTGTTAAATCAGTTCTAACATATCCTGAACCAACTTTATTAAATACATCTAAATTGACTGCTAATGTTTCAGATGATTTAGAATATGGAAGTGAAAGGTATTGATTAGATGCATACATACCTTTTTCTGTTTCAAGATATGTTTGGTTCATATCCGATTGAAGAGTAGAACTATCATCAATGATATTTCCATCTTCATCAACAGACTTTCCAAAACCGATATAATCATCGGTCATAAATTCATCCATAACAAGTGTTGCACCAGCATTATAATATCCTGCAACATGATCCCCATAACAAGAAGCAATGTTTGGAACATTTCCTCCAGATAATCCAGAGTTAACTTGAGATTGGATTGTTGAATATGATCCAATATAGGTCATGTTGACTGTGATATTTGGATATAATTCATTGAATGCAGAGATGACATCAGTTGCCCACCAGTATTCAGTATAACTTGATGATAAACGTGATTCTTCTTCAGTTGTAGAAGTTAAATCTGGGACAGAATAATTGTTCCACCAAGTGATTGTAACTTCAAGATCAGCTGGGCTCTCTTCTGAATCCCAAGCGACATAGCCTGCTCCTTGTGCTCCGCAGCTAACCATTAATAATAATGCAGCTCCGAATGCGCCAACTGGTAATAAACCTCTTTTAAATTTTTTCATCGATTTTTCTCCTCCTAGCATAATGCTTATTCGATAAAAATATATTATTATTCTTTAGCCTTTTATACCTGCTCGTCCGACACCGCGCATGATATATTTCCTAAAGATAATAAACAAAATTAATAGTGGCACAACAGTTAAAACTGTCGCCGCCATTTGCCAAGAATATTGAGTTTGCCACTCATTTGGTCTCACCTCAAGTTGAAGTGCAGCACTTCTTAAGGCGACAGAAATTGGATAGTATGTATCATTCAATACCGCAACGCTTGGCCATACGTATGCGTTCCATGATCCAATAAGATTTAAAATACATATCGTTATGATTGTAGGTGATGAAAGTGGTACCATAACTTTCCAAAGATATGACCAATCAGATTTTCCATCAACTTTAGCAGCTAAATATAATTCATTTGGTATCTGTTTAAATGTCTGTCGAAGTAGATACATGTAGAATACCGATGAAAGGAATGGAAGTATCATAACAAGATATGCTTGAATTTGTGTTTGACTGGTTGTAATAAGTTCAAGGTTAGACATCGTGATGTAATTTGTAATGACCATCATCTCACCCGGAATCATCATCGTCGCAAGGAAGCAAGTAAATAAAATATCTCTTCCTCTAAATTTAAGTCGTGCAAACGCAAAGGCAGTAAGGACGATAACAATTAGTCCAAAACAAGTCGTTGAGACACCGACAACCAAAGTATTAAATACAAGTTGAAAGTAGTTAAATGATGAGTTGTTTATCGTTTGAGAGTAGTTATCAAATAAATTAGTTATAACATTAGTTGTTGGATATAAAGCTCCATTTCTAACCTCATCTTCGCTCATGATTGATCCAATTAACATATAGTAGAATGGAATTAAAACGATAAAAGCAAACACCACAAGTAAAGCATAGGTGAGAACTAGAGTAAAAATCTTAAAGAATTTATCTCTTT
Source organism: uncultured Staphylococcaceae bacterium (assembly GCA_964548325.1). Lineage (GTDB taxonomy): Bacteria > Bacillota_I > Bacilli_A > RFN20 > CAG-826 > Onthovivens. Next base: position 3,428 of record CAZJPX010000034.1, on the reverse strand, counting down.
TCTCTGTGTCTTTAACGTTCCTTTTCTTTCCAGGAATCTTAAGCGTTAAGCTTGTAGTTATGTTGATTACTTTTGGTTGATGTGTCATTAGTAGTGTACCCTCTTCTTAGATATATACATCTGTAAAAGTGTGAATAACAAGATGATTACAAATAATACGACGGCACCAGCAGCTGCAAACGACATATTTGGTGTTGATCTTCCAAGTTGATCGTAGATGTAATAAACGACTGTATATAAATCATTTTCATTGCTACTAGCAGTATATGATCTATTAAATAAACCAACCACAGAGCTATATTCTTTAAATCCTGAAATGAAAGAAGTAATCATAATATATAGAATCTGCGGAGATAATAATGGAATGGTGACCTGCAATGTGGTCTTAAGTTTGCCAGCTCCATCGATCTTTGCTGCTTCATAATATTGTTTATCTATATTTTGAAGACCACTTAAAAAGATAAGAATTTTATATGGTAATTCAATCCATACTATGTAGATACAAAGAATTGCAAGCGATCTCCATCTGGTTGAACCAAGACCAATCCAGTTGGTTGTTGTTCCAAGTATTTGATTTATAAATCCTCCAGTATTAAATAAGAGTGAAAATACGATACCAACCGCAATAACGTTAGTTACATAAGGTAAGAAAAATATAGTTTGGAATAGTCCTTTTAATACTTTTATCGAGTTAATCAATATGGCAATAAACAAAGCCAAAATGATTGATACGGGAACCGTAATAAATGTCAAAAACAATGTGTTCGGTAGAGCATAATTAATAAACTCTGTGACATATATAGTAGTCGTTGCGTTTTGTGCATATGGGGTTATACCAAGTATCATCGTAAAATTTTCAAAGGTGAAACCATCCGATAAACCCGTACGATAATCATAATTTTCTAAAAATGAAATCAAAATAGTATTGAGCAAAGGAAAAAAAGTAAATAACGCCATCAATATCAAGGCAGGTGCAAGATATACCCAAGCTTTCCAATTGTTCTTTTTTTCCATTTTTACTTACTTATTAAAGATAAATTCTATCTTCGCTCTCTCCATCAAATATAAATAACTTAGAAGGTTTAATTGCAAATCTAGCAACGCCTTTTTGTGGATTAAGTTCACTATCAACAATGATCTTAATTTTTTCTTCTCCGAAGTGATATGGTGATGAACATTCAAGGGTTAAATCTTTACCCATTGTGAATATTTCATCTATACGTAGACTTAGTACCTTTTCAGCAGGTGATACATCAATTAATAATCCTTCAGGTCTTATACCTACATATACTTTTTTATCTACTCTTAGTTTGTCAGACATAGCAATCATTTCGTTTCCAATGTATACAGCTCTGTTTTTTATATAACCCTTAAACACATTAATTGGAGGTGTACCAAGGAATTTAGCTACAAATAGAGCATTAGGATTTTTATATACTTCTTGAGGATGATCGTTTTGCATCATCTTTCCATCTTTCATGACGACGATATTATCACAAATGCTCATCGCTTCTTCTTGATCGTGAGTGACAAATATAGTTGTAATACCAGTTTCTTTTTGAATCCTTCTTATTTCTTCACGTGTTTGAAGTCTAAGTCTAGCATCTAAATTTGATAAAGGTTCATCAAGAAGTAAAACTCTTGGTTTTTTAACAAGAGCTCTAGCGATTGCTACACGTTGTTGTTGACCTCCTGATAACTCTGATGGTTTTCTATCTAATAAATTTTGAATTTGAACAAGTCTAGCCACATCTCTAACAAGAGAATCAATCTCTGCTTTCGTCAGTCTTCTTGTATTTACAATTGTATATTCATTTTTAACATAATAATTTTCATTATTTAATTTATATCCAAGATTAGCATGCTTTTTGAAATCAGAATTGAGTTCGTTGTTCACTTTTGTTAATAAACTTTTCTTTAATAATTCGTTACTTGCTTGAGGATCAAAATCAAGTGAAGCAATCATATTTGCTACATCTTCTTTTAATTGAAATTTCTCTTTTAATGTCGTAGCAAATAAGGCTTTATCAACTCTTTTCTTATCACCTGCCAACTCATTATATGTTCTTCTAATATTATGAAATGATTGTGTTAATACTCTAAGTACTTGTTGATATAACACTACATTAGCTGCATAGATTGGTTCTTCTTCTTTGATATATTCATACTTGGAATTTAATTTTAATCCTTTAGCTTGTAGCTCGGCAACTCTTGCATCTAATTTTGTTTGATATTCAGCTTTTAAAGTTGAAGTAGCAAAAGGAACATCTTGATCTTCCATCGTATGTAAATTCAAAGAAAAAAGCTTATTTGCTGTATATTTACTCACATGATATTTATCACAGATGAATCTAATTGCACCTTCTTTTTTAATCTTACCTTCAAGTGCTGATTCTAATATACAATCTTTTAAGCCTAATCCGTTTTCTAATATTTCAATGATATTAGCTAATTCAATACATTTAAAGTCTTTAGCAGTCGTCTCAACCCTCAAATTGGTGAGAGGGAATGAGATATTTTTATATACGGTCATATGAGGATACAAAGCATAGTTTTGGAAAACTAACCCGATTCCTCTTTTTTCTGGTGCAAGATGGGTCACATCTTCATCATCGAACCAAATCTCTCCTCTGGTTGGTTCTTTTAAACCAGCAATCATATATAAAGTCGTCGATTTACCACAACCTGATGGCCCTAGTAATCCGATTAACTCACCGTCTTTAACGGTAATGTTTAAATTATCAACAGCAACTGTGTCAGGAATATTCTTCTTAGGATCTCCTGGGAATTCTTTCGTAAAATTTACAAGTTTAATTTGCATAAATTACTTTTCCTCAATCGATATAAATAATAATAAAATTGTATTTCAAATTCAATTAAAGAAATATTAATATTATATTAAGATTACACGTATAAATATAAAAATATCATTAATTGATATCATTCATAATAGTTAATATTTCACTACTTCTTAAAAGTATATTACATAGTAATATACTTTTTAATCTTAATTAGATTTGAAAAATACAAGTTATTTATTGTGTTAAAAGTCTAAAAATGGGTTTCAAATCGCCTTATGCTTGCATAACTAACACCACTTCGGCTTTCTAAATCTTTTTGTGAAAACTTCAGTGCTTTTCTTTTTTCTTAACCCTCTCAACTATACCTTTTAAAACCAAATCCTGGGTTTCAACTGGCACAAATTGACTAATATCATATTTATTTTTCATATATTATTCGTTTAAAGCACCAGGACCATCATAGGTTTTATCATAAATCATGACTATAAACTCTGGATGATCGATAAATGGATTACGGTTATATTGATAATTTTGATCTATCATATTGTTTCTATAAACTTCTGCATCACTAACTGGATCTATATCACTTGTTGCCCATTCATATAGATCCATGAAGTTTCCGTGTTG
>CAZJPX010000033.1:0-8127 GCA_964548325.1 uncultured Staphylococcaceae bacterium | reverse complement strand
GTGATGATAAAAAAAGGCGAGGTCTTTTTGATCAATGCTCATATTGCAGAATATGAAAAAGGAAATATCTTCAATCATGATACAAAAAGACCTCGTAAACTTTTGTTGCATAAAAATGAGATAAGAAAATATGAACAGAAGTTAATGAAAGAAGGTACGACATTGGTGCCAACAAAAGTTTATTTTTCTAAAGGGAAATGTAAGGTTGAAATAGCTCTTGGTAAAGGTAAGAAGCTATATGATAAAAGAGAAACTATTAAACAAAGAGATATAAGTAGAGAATTATCAAAGCGAGGATAGTGATATGAATAAGATGTCACAGATTTATAAGATCTGCTTTGCTGCTATCTTACTTGCGCTTTTCATAATATTATCTAGAGCATTATCTATACCTTATTTATTTGGTTTACCTTTTTTAAGAGTATCTATAGCTTCATCTGTTGTGGCGTTTGCATCTTTTTATCTAGGTCCTTTTTATGGGTTTGTAGTAGGGACATTTGGAGATATTATTGGTGCACTTGCTTTTCCACAAGGTGAATTTAATATTTTATTTACGATAGCTTCATCTTTAGGTGGGTTACTACCTTATTTTATTTATAGAGCATTTATAAAAATAAAATTTGAGAAGAAATTTCCTGTGATATTAACGATAGGTTTATTTACTATATGTGCTTTGATAACCATTTACTTATCGATGAATGATTATATTGGTAGTTATTATCAAAATAGTGAATATTATCTAGCTACATGGGCAAGAATATTAATTATTGTTGTAGTATGGTTAGTATCAGTTTTATTTGTTTTATTTATAGTTTTTTTATTAAAAAAGAAGGATTTGAAGGGATTTTTAGAAAAATATCAGGTTCCTTGTATTATATCTTCGATATTTATTACCTACTTTGTTTTTAAAATACCGACATCAAGTTTAGTATTTACTTTTGTATATGACCTCGATTTTATAGTAGTATATTTTGCAAGAAATTTATTAGGCTTTTTTGATGTAGTAGTCGATTCAATACTATGTATTGTTGCACTTAATGTTTCATTACATTTCAATATGAAAAGTGCAATACTTGAAGATAACTACTTCAAATTTAAAAGGAAGGAGGTATTAGAAAATGTTAGAGAACAAGAAGGAAGTTGATAAAGAAAATATAGATGAGGTAGAAGATATAAATAAAAATCAAAACAAAGAAGAGTTCACCGAAAAAGAAAAGTTAAATGAAGGTTTTAAAAATGAAGGCTTTGAGATTGATCTAGAAACTGGAGAACCAAAAATTAAAAAAGAAAAACCAAATAAATGGGTTACTTATCTATTACTTTCATTGTTAGGTGTGTTAGCTATATTGATAATCATCATCATTGTTTTAAATGTAGTTTCAAATAATATTTCATCAGGTGGAAGTTGTTCTGATGGCACTTGTACATTAGGAAGTTATAGAGGTTTGTTAATTAATGTGTTATGAAACAAGGACTATGTGTAGTTAATTCGTATAATAAATCTAGAGGTTATTTGTATCAATCTGAGAGATTGAAATCTTCTTTTAAGTCTTTTGATGTTAACTTAAGTATTCAAAGAACTGAAGAGTTAGAATTATTTATAGATAAAGATGGTTCAATAAATACTAGACAAGATTTATCTATTTATGATTTTGTTGTCTTTTATGATAAAGATACAGTCATATCTAGAATGCTTGAAAAAAAGGGATTAAAAGTTTTTAATAGCTCTATTGCAATAGATTTATGTGATAACAAATTTTTAACACACACTACACTTGCAAACAATAATATAAAAATGCCTAAAACTTACCCTTCTTTTCTTTGTTATTCTCAAAATAACTATGCAAATTATGATTATTTTTTAAAAATTTCTAAAGAATTAGGATTTCCTTTAGTTGTTAAAATAAATTATGGATCATTAGGCGCAAATGTAAAATTGATAAATGATTTAGAAGAATTAATTAAGTTTGCAGAACAAAATAAAAACAACTCATTTCTTATTCAAGAATTTATAAAAGAAAGTTATGGAAAAGATATAAGAGTGATAGTGATTAAAAATAAGGTTGTGACTTCTATGCTTAGAAAAAATGAATTGGATTTTAGAAGTAATATAAGTCTAGGCGGAAAAGGATATAGAATTGATCTTCCAAAAGAGGCAGAACAAATTGCTATTAAGGCATCTAAGATTTTGAAATTAGATTACTGTGGTGTTGATATATTAATTGGTGATAGAGATTATTATTTATGTGAAGTGAATAGTAATGCATTTTTTGAAGAGATAGAAAAAGTGACCAATGTTGATGTTGCAAAAGAGTATGCAAAATATATTTATGGTAAAATATACAAATAGAAATATTTTATGAAAAACGAAGATTTAGAAATTAAAAACGAAGTAGTTAAAAAAGAACCTAATGATCCTAAAAAGTTCAAGTTTTTTACTGCTAAAAATATAATAATAGCAGTTGGTGTACTTGCAATCATTATTGGGATTATTGTAATGGCTGTTATTGTTGCAATGCAGCCAAATAATGCTACATAAAATTTATAATAATTATTTATAGTTTTTTAAAAACAAAATTCATAAACTCGTTATAATATTTTTAGCAACTCAAGGAGGTAATTGAAAATGAAAATGCTAGAAAGGTTTATTAAATATATTGCAATTGATACCCAATCTGATCATGACTCAGGTAGACATCCAAGCACACCAACTCAACTTGATTTTGCAAGAATGTTGGTAGAAGATCTTAAAGGACTTGGAGTTAAGGATGAAGATATCGTATTAGAAAAACATTGTTATGTGTATGCACATATAAATAATGGGTCAAAGAAAACAATTGGACTCATTGCTCATATGGACACTGCTCCTGATTTTAAAGGCGGAATCAATCATCCTCAAGTGATTGAGGATTATAATGGAAAAGATATCCAATTGAATGAAACTATGATTTTAAGCACATCCCAGTATCCTTTTATGAAAAAACTAAAAGGAGAAACACTTGTTGTAACAGATGGAAAACATTTACTTGGAGGAGATGATAAAGCCGGTCTTTCAATTATATTTGAGTTTGTTAGATATTATGTGGAACATAAAGATGAGTTTAATTATAATCTTTCAGTTTGTGTAACTCCTGATGAAGAAATAGGAGAAGGCCCATTATTTTTTGATAAGGAACTTATGAAAGCTGATGTTGCATTTACACTAGATGGAGGAAGTATATATGAAGCAAATACAGAGTGTTTCAATGCATCTAGATGTGAGATAAACATCGATGGATATTCAATTCATCCAGGAAGCGCAAAAGGATTGATGGTTAATGCAGGTCTAGTAGGAACTTTTTTAACTTCATTACTACCAATTGAAGAGACACCTGCTACAACTGATGGATATCAAGGATTTATTCATTTAACATCAATTGAAGGTAATGTTGAATCTGCAACATTAAAATTTATTATCAGAGATCATGACATCAAAAAATTAAGAGAAAAAGAAAATAAAATAAAAGATGCTATTAAAAACACTTTAAAAGTTTTCCCTGATGCTAAAATTAAACATACTTTTAAAGATGAATATAAAAATATGGGAGATTACTTCATAAAAGACCCTACAAGCATTCATATGGTTAACAAAGCTTACTTAAATCAAAAAATTAAAATTGAATATGTTCCAATTAGAGGAGGAACAGATGGAGCAACAATTACTTCAATGGGATTACCTTGTTTGAATCTAGGAACTGGAGATTTTAATCCTCATGGTCCATATGAGTTTGTATCATATACTCAAATGAAAAAGATGCTTGAGATTATTAAAGAGATATTTAAAGGAAGTATCTTATAGTATTTTTAATAGATCTTAAAAAATAGTAATATATTCTATCTAAAATATGGAGAAAGAATTTATGCAAAACATTACACGGGATGAATACTTTATGTCTCTTGCTATCTTATCAAGCAAAAGATCAAAAGATCCTTCTACTCAAGTAGGAGCTTGTATTGTTGACGATGATCATAAAGTTGTATCGATTGGATATAATGGTATGCCAAGAGGCTTAGATGATGAGCAACTATCATGGAATAGAGGCGAAGGTTTAGATTCTAAATATTTATATGTTTGCCATGCAGAATTTAATGCAATTTTAAATACAAGAAATGGATCGGCTTTAAAAGGATGTACATTATACGTAACTCTTTTCCCTTGTAATGAATGTGCAAAGGCAATCATCCAAACCGGTATTAAAAAAATCATATATCTCAGTGATAAATACAAAGATAGTGTAGAGATGCAAGCTAGTAGAAAGATATTAACTCTAGCTAAAATTGCATTAGAAGAATATAAAGGTAGATATAAAGAAATAAAATTAAAATAAATGAAAGAGTTAGCAATATCCATAAAGGATTTATCGTTTTCGTATGAACAAAATAAAAAGTTAACATTAAAGAATATCTCTTTTGATGTTTTTAAAGGAGAACATGTCTGTTTAATTGGTCATAATGGAAGCGGAAAATCTACAATTGCTAAACTTTTATGTGGATTAATTGAACCTCAAAAAGGAACTGTATTAATAAATAATAAAAATGTATTTGATAAGAAAAACATTGATTTAATTAGAAAATCTGTTGGTATTGTTTTTCAAAATCCAGATAATCAATTTATTGGTACTACAGTTGAAGATGATATCGCTTTTGGTTTAGAAAATAGAAACATCGAACAAAACAAAATGAAAAAACTTGTTTTAGAGTACTCTAAAAAAGTAGGAATGGAAGAGCATCTACATAAACAACCAAGTGAGCTAAGTGGAGGGCAAAAACAAAGAGTTGCTATTGCAGGGATTCTAGCTTTAAATTTAGAAATTATTATTCTAGATGAAGCAACATCAATGTTAGATCCAAAAGGTGTAGAAGAAATAAAAACTCTCATATCTAATATAAAAAAAGAGAATCCAAATCTAACCATTATTTCAATTACTCATGATATGGAAGAGGCCTATAATTCCGATAGAGTTATAGTCTTAAATAATGGTGAAATATATAAAGACGGAAATCCTGAAGATATATTTTTAAATAAAGAAGAAATTAAATCTATTGGATTAGATTTACCTTTTATTATGAAAATAAAATACGATTTAAAAAATAAAGGAATTGATGTACCAAAAAAGATTAAGACAATTGAACAATTAACAAGTTATATATGCAAATAAGTGGCCACAACATAAAGTATACTTACAACAAAAAACAAAACGACTTAACCCATGCTCTAAAAGGGATTTCTTTTAATATTAAAGAAGGATCTTGCACTTGTGTAGTTGGTAAGACTGGTAGTGGCAAATCTACATTGATACAAACTTTAAATGCGCTTTTACTACCAGATGATGGGTATACTCAAATTGATGATTATTATGTGACTGCAAATAAGAAACTAAAGAAACAATTGTTAAAAGATAAAGATAAGAAAATAAAGAAACTTAATAAAAGATATGTTTCATTAAAAAAAGAAGTTGGTCTTGTATTTCAATTTCCTGAATATCAATTATTTTCTATGACTGTTCTTCAGGATGTTTTGTTTGGACCAAAGAATTTTGGTTTAAAACAAAAGGAGGCAGAAGCTAGTGCCAAAGAAGCATTAGCTAGTGTTGGATTAGATGAATCCTTTTATCAAAGATCTCCTTTTGTTTTAAGTGGTGGAGAAAAAAGGAGAGTTGCAATTGCTGGAATACTTGCCTCTAATCCAAAAATAATTGTTCTTGATGAACCAACTGCTGGATTAGATGCTAGAGGTAAAAAAGAAATTATTGAATTATTAAGTGATTTTCAAAAAGCAGGTAAAACACTTATTGTTGTGACTCATGACATGGATGTAGTGATGAAACTAGCAAATAGAGTGTTTGTATTAGATGAAGGAAAGCTTGTACTTGACACTACTCCTTCTATATTATTTAACACAAAAAATGTAGAGCAATATTCAATTGAAATTCCTAATATATATAAGTTTATAAATTCTTTAAAAAATGCAGGTTTTGCAACGAATTTATTGAAAATAAACAGTTATAATCAATTAATTGATGCGATATGTGACAAATTAAAGGATGGTAAAAAATATGAATGATTTTGTATTTGGAAGATATCGCAACTTAAATACTCCTATTCATAAAATAGATGTAAGACTTAAAATTTTAGGTTTAATTATTTTGATGGTTTGTTGTTTTTTACCATATAGTAGAGCTTCAATTGTTAATGATTTAGGAGTAGCAGAATACTATGGATACTATGCAAATACTTTTCTAGTTTTAGGAACACTAGCTGTTGTTATTTTCACATTGATGGTAATTTCAAAGACATCTTTTAAGGCGTTTATTAAATCTTTAAGTGCTCTATGGATGATGGTTATATTTTTATTAATATTTATGGTATTTATACCGCAAACAAGAAATGTAGAAACACTTCATCCAATATATGTTTTCTCTAATGGATATACGATATATTGGGATGGATTACTTCAATGTGCACATGTTGTATTAAGAATAGTTATGATGTTAGCACTAACTTTAATTTTAACTTCTACTACATCTACGATGGATATCAACTATGGATTAGAATGGTATCTAAAACCATTAAATTTAATAAAAATTCCTACACAAATATTTACTATGATTATTTCAATCGCATTAAGGTTTATACCTACCTTATTAGAGTATGCTGATAGAATTACTAAAGCCCAAAGATCAAGAGGAGTCGAATATAACAAAGGATTTATAAGAGCAAAATTAAAATCCATAACTACATTAATTGTTCCATTATTAGTTAGTTGTTTTTCAATAGTGGATGATTTAAGTTATGCGATGGTTGCAAGAGGATATGATCCATATGCAAAAAGAAGTAAATATAAAACATTAAAATTTACTCATTTTGATATAATAAGTTTGCTAATCTTGATTATTTTATTAGGTTTCTTTATTACATTATGTGTCTTAGCACAACATTATAAAATTAATTTTTGGGAGTTTTTTGGAGTATCTGGAACTTGGTGATATGAAGTATAAAATTGAATTTGCATATGATGGAACAAACTACTTTGGATATGCAAAACAAAAAGGAAAAACAACCATTCAATCTACATTAGAAAAAATACTTTTTAAAATCACTCAAGAAAAGATTTCTATATATGCAAGCGGAAGAACAGATAAAGGAGTTCATGCTGTAAAACAAGTTGCTGATTTTGTTTTAGCAAAAAACGTTGACATCATTAAATTAAAAACATCTTTAAATAAATTATTACCTAATGATATTTATATTAAAAACATAGAGATAGCTGATGATAATTTTTCTTCTAGACTATCTGCTAAAGAAAAACATTATTTATATATAATCAACTATGGTGATTATGATTTATTTAAAAGAAATTATGAATTATATCAAACAAACTTAGATTTTAATTTAATTGAAGAAGCATCAAAATTATTTATTGGAAAACATAATTTTAAAAACTTCTCATCTAAAGAAGAAGATAACGATAATTTCATTAGAGAAATTTTTGATATCTCATTTAAATATGAAAACAATCGTTGTTATATTATTTTCAAAGGAAATGGTTTTATGAGATATCAAGTAAGAAAGATGGTTCAAACATTAATTGAGATTGGAAAAGGAAAAATAACAAAAGAATATATAAATACATATTTAAATAAAAAAGAAAGAGACATTGTCAGTTATACTGCAGAACCTCACGCACTTTATCTATACGATGTCATATACTAAATTAATATATGGATACAAAATGGAAAAATTTTTTTAATTTAATTAAACAAAAGGATTACATTAAATCCTTAAAAACCTTTTTAGATTATGAGTATGCTAATAAAATTATTTATCCAACACGCAAAAACATATTCAATGCTTTTAAGTTAACACCAGTAGATAACATTAAAGTTGTAATATTTGGACAAGACCCATATCCAAATCCAAACCAAGCGATGGGTTTAGCTTTTTCCGTTAACAAAGGAATTCTTGTCCCACCAAGTTTAAAAAACATATATCGAGAAATTGAAATTGAATTTAATAAAAGATGTAATAAAGACAACGGAGATTTAACATACCTTGCAAAGCAAGGTGTTCTTTTATTAAATTCAATTT
>CAZJPX010000032.1:0-8148 GCA_964548325.1 uncultured Staphylococcaceae bacterium | reverse complement strand
GAAGAAACAAGAAAACTTGGTGGCCTTTGTGTTTTTGGTCTTGAACGTCATGAAGCAAGAAGAATTGATAACCAATTGAGAGGTCGTAGTGGAAGACAGGGCGATCCTGGTTTTTCGAGATTCTATGTTTCTTTAGAAGATGATTTGATGGTTAGATTTGCAAATGATTCATTAAGAAAAATATTTGCTGGATATGAAGATGAAGCAATTGAATCAAGAATGCTAAGTAATGCAATTACTGGAGCTCAAAAACGAATCGAAGGTCAAAACTTTGATGTTAGAAAAAATTTATTGGACTATGATGATGTTTTAAGTAAGCAAAGACATATCATGTATGCAAAACGTGATCAAATATTATTTGCTGATAACATTGATGATTTACTTACTGAAACGTTTAAAGATTGTGGACTTGCACTTGCAAAAAGAGCTGTCGCAGAAGGTTCAAGAACTAATGCAGTAAACGGGCAGGAATTAGTTAACATACTTGTACCAAGATTTATACCAGAAGGATCCATTAAAGCATCTCTTTACGATGATTCCTTACCAGATGAAGTTGGTGAAGACTTAGCTGATCTTCTTTATGAGACATACCTAAATAGAAAGAAAGCTTGGAACAAAGAAGATGCAAATAAAATAGAAAGACAAATTACACTTCGTTGTATTGATCGTAACTGGACTCAACAAATCGATAACATGAATAGATTTAGAGAATCTGTCTCATTAAGAGGATATGCTCAAAGAAACCCATTACAAGATTATGTTAATGAAGGTTGGGCAATGTTTAGAGAAATGCTTGAAACAATATCCTTAGAAGTAGTTTTAAATCTTCTTAATATCAAAATTGAAAACAAGGCTGAAAATAAAACAGCTTTCACAATTGAAGCAGAACAAAAACCTGTTGGACAAGATAGTGTAACTATTCAAGAACAAAGCCAAGTCAAAGTTGTAACTGAAGATAAGAAGAACTTAAATATCTCAGATATTGATAAGGATTCAAAACCTGCTCCAGAGCACGATTATAGTGATATTCATACAAATTAATTATTTATAAGTTTATGGATTTATTTACATTAAAAGATGGATTAAAAAGAGCGAAAGATATCATAATCACTCTTGGTGATTCTCTTTGACATCCCTAAACTTGAAATAAGAATTAAAGAAATTGAAAAAGAAACTTTACAAGATAACTTTTGGTCTAATCTAAAAGTTGCAAATAAAAAAATAGAAGAAAAAAATGCACTTGAAAAAAGAATAAATACTTTTAACAATCTTAAGAAGAACATTTTTGATCTTGTAGACTTATCAGAAACAATTGTAGATGAAAGCGACGATTTATTTGCTCTTACTCAATCAGAATTTGAAAAATATAATCAACTTTTGCAAGGTTTTCAAATTGAAATACTGTTTTCTGGTGAATATGATTCTTTAGGATGCATACTTGAAATTCATCCTGGAGCTGGAGGAACTGAGGCTTGTGATTGGGCAAGTATGTTACTTAGAATGTATGAGCGATTTGCTCAACTGCATAATTTTAAATTTTCTGTAATTGATTATTTGCCTGGAGAAGAAGCAGGTGTTAAATCTGTTACTGTCCTTATCGAAGGGTATAATGCTTATGGAATGTTAAAAAGTGAAAAAGGAGTACATCGACTAGTTAGAATTTCTCCTTTTGATGCAAACTCAAGAAGACACACATCTTTTGCTAGTGTTAATGTCACACCACAATTTGACGACAATATTTCTATAGATATTAATCTTAACGATTTAAAGATTGATACATTTAGAAGTGGCGGAGCTGGTGGGCAAAACGTTAATAAGGTTGAAACAGCTGTTAGAATAACTCATCTTCCAACAGGGATAGTAGTTTCATCACAGGTTGATAGAACACAATTAAGAAATAAAGAGATTGCTATGAATATGCTTAAATCCAAACTCTTTGATATCAAACTCAAAGAAAGGGATAATAAGTTAAAAGGAATTGTTGGAGAACAAAAAAATATTGAATGGGGATCTCAAATTAGATCGTATATTTTCTGTCCATACATGTTGGTAAAAGATAATCGAACAAACTACTCTGAAAATAATGTAGATAAAGTTATGGATGGAAACCTCGATGGATTTGTATATAGTTATTTAGAGATGATAAGTAAGGAACATGGAACTAAGATCAATTAAAAACGAAAAAACCAGATTTGTTGTTAATAAAATTTTACAAGCTACACTAGTATTGCTTGGTACGTTTGTAATTAGTTTTGCTAACGCCTTTTTCTTGATGCCTTTTAATATTGTCGGAGGAGGAATGTCTGGTATTGGTATTATACTTGCGGAGTTTGGATGGTTAACTGTTGATATTTGGCAATATATACTGTACTGGGGAGCGTTTTTGCTTGGAGGCTTGCTACTAGGTTTTAAATTTACATTTAATACGTTGTTATCTACAATTTTCTATCCTATATTTTTATCAATTTTGGTTAGAACAAGTGCTGGTTTATCTTTTGTTGATTTACTTTGTGGAACAAAAAACGCAGCCGAACTAATAGATGGAGTATTAACTGTATCTAATTGGACTTTGGATAGTGGAAGATTGCTAGTTATTGCTCTATTTGGTGGGTGTTTGGTAGGTATAGGATCAGGACTCACTTTTGTTGGTGGAGGTTCATCTGGTGGCGTTGATATCATTGCTTTTATAATTAATAAATATTCAAATATGGCTATCTCTGCATGTACTTTCATAATTGATGCAGCTATTGTCTTAACTGGTCTTGTTGTTGATTTGTTGATGCCTGAATCATTTGATCAAGCCACTGTTATGTTCTTTGCTGGTCTTGTAGGTGTTGTTACGGCATTTGGGTGTTCGTTTGGAATTGATAAGGTATATACTACAAGTCTATCTTCATATATATGTGATGTTATTAGTGATAAACATGAAGAAATAATTGATTTTGCAATCAATGACGTTGGTAGAACTGCGACAACATTTAAGGTAGTTGGTGGTTATACAAATAAAGAAAAAACGATGGTAAGAATTATCTTTTCAAAAAGAGAATATATAAAAGTAAAAGATGGTATAGCTAGAATTGATCCAAATGCATTTGCAACTTATACTGCAACACACTCCGTTAATGGAGAAGGATTTAGTAGAAATGTTTCTTCAAAAACTAATTCAATTGATGAAGCAAAGGCATTAATTTCTTATTTTAAAAATAAAAAGCAAAAGAAAAATAATAAAGAAATAACGAATGAAAGCATTAATGAAAAGGACAAATAAGATTAATCAAATCTTTTTATGATAAAATATCAATATGTATAAAGTAATTATTGTTGATAATGAAGAAGCAGTTAGGGAAAGACTTTTAGATCTACTAAAAAACTTTAATCAAGAATTTGAAGTACTTGGTTCCTTTCAAAATGGCTACGATGTTTTGATAAATGGACTTTCGTTATATCCAGACATTTTAATAACTGATATTAAAATGCCTTATGTTGATGGTATCGAATTAATTAAAAGAGCTAAGGCAGAACTTCCTTTATTACAATCTATAATTATCTCTGGATATGATAATTTTGATTATGCAAAAGAAGCTATATCTTTAGGTGGAGTTGTTAGTTATATTTCAAAACCAATAACTTTAGATGAATTAAAGGATGCTTTAACTAAAGCAAAAGCAGAATTAGATAATATTGCTTTAACTGATGAAACGATTAAAAATTTACAAAAACAAGCCGATTCTGCAAGGAAAATGGTGCAAGAAAACGATTTAAATCGATTAGTGACTTATAACCATATACATAAGAATTTTGATAAAAAATTAAAAGATGATTTCATTAATTTGTCTTATAAATATATCTGTTTGTGCTGTATTGATTTTGATTTGGAAGATGATTTAATCACCTTTGAACAAGAAGAAGTAGTAAATCTACATCTTCAAAAGTTTATTGAGGTAGAGTTGAAAAAACTTGATATAAATTATTATTTTTTTCAACAATTGAGTTATTCAAATGTGTTGCTACTTTCAAATCAGAAGATGGATAAAAAAGTACTACAAGAAGTTTTTATTTTGTTAACTAGAAAAATCAAAAAGATGAGCGGATGTTCTGTCTCTTGTGGATTTAGCGAAATCGAAAAAGTTGATGATTACAAAAAAATAAGTTTTAGAAAGTTGGCAAGACATGCCAAATCAGCACTCGAATATAGAACCGTTATTGGTGAAGAAATTGTATTGTTTCATGAAGACATTGCCATCACTTGCGAAGGTTCTCATAAACTTGATGAAAATGAATATAAAGCAATTCAATTTGAAATACTATATGGACGAATCGAAGAAGTTTATAAAAAGATAGATAACATAATAAATAGAATAAAACAAAACGATTATAAAGATTCTTATTTTTTCATATTAGAAAACATAATAAACATAATACTTGGCTCATGTATTAATCTACAAACTCTATATAGTGATTACATGAGACATCAAGAAATTGTTAGAAAATTATATGAAGCTAAAAGTCTTGATAATACAGTAAGTTTTCTTAAAGAATTAGTAAAAAAAGTTGATACGATAAATAAAACCTCACGTTTAGGAAAGATCGAATCTGCATTCAACCAAATTAAATTATTTATAGAAAATAATTATAAAAAATCTTCACTTTCTTTAGATGATGTTGCAAAAAATCTTGGATATAGTGTTAGCTATATAAGTGTTATTTTAAAGAAAAACGATACAAGTTTTACTAAGATTCTCACAGATATAAGAATGAACGCCTCGTTACCGTTGTTACTTTCAAGTAATGAAAAACTTGTAAATATTGCAAATGAAGTAGGATACGACGACCCATATTATTTTTCACATTGTTTTAAAAAATATTTTGGTTCATCACCGCAAGAATATCGTAAAAAATGAAAAAACCTCGCAGTTTATACATAAAATTATTAATTTTTTTAATTCCAGTGTTGGTTGTATTCACTGCTGTTGTTAGTATTGCATCGTATTCTTTTTACTACACGAACACAAAAAATTTAATAGATAGTCAAATACTATCAAGTAGCTATCAATTTGTTCATACTTTTAATAATTATTTTGATAGTGTTATTGATACATCTGGCTCTATTGAAAGAAAAATTCTAAATAGAGATTTATATAATAATGAAGATGAAATTACACAATACTTTGATGATATCATTGGTATTACAAGTGAATTAATTAGTGTTTCAATATATTCAGTGGACGGAGATGAAATTTTATTTTCCGATTCAGATTATGTTGGAGAGTCATATGTTGTTCAAGAAACATGGTTTACTAACGCAATGAACAATCAATTGATTCATTTTTTTAGTCCAATCCAATATGAAGATGAACAATATTATGGGTTCACACTTTCAAAACATGTCAATTTCAATACGGAACAAGATGAAGGTGTGTTAAGATTAGACTTTGACTTCACAGATGTTGTCGATTCAATTGATTTAGCAGATCTTGGTGATGGTGGACATATATCAATTTATGATAACAGTTATCAAATTGTTTATATAAGTGACTTTGATGGTACATATAGTGAAGATGAAGTTTCTTTACTTCAACAGACAGTACTTGGAAATAGCATCATTAAACTTGAAGGTATTGCATACTCCATGTATGCTTCCACTTTATCTAATACTCGTTGGAAAGTTGTTATATTTACAAACTATCAAACATTTTATGACACAATTAATAACTTCTTATTGTTAACAATTATTGTTTCAATTGTATGTCTAATTTTAGAGATTGTTATTGTTTATATTATTGCAAGTCAAATCACAAACCCAATTAGAGTTTTAACAAGAAAAATGGCCAATGTAGAAACATTGATGTATGATTCGACAAACGTTGAAACGGTTGGTGGAAATAAAGAAGTTTTAGAATTATCAAACTCCTTCAATGCCATGATGCAAAGAATAAATGAGCTAGCTAAGAAAAGCATTCTCGATGAAAGAGAGAAAAGATTATCTGAACTTAAAGCATTACAAAACCAAATCAATCCACATTTCTTATATAACACATTAGATTCTGTTATTTTTCTTATCAGTAAAAATGAAAATGCAAAAGCAGAAGAAACAATAATTGCTCTATCAAAGTTTTTTAGAATCTCTATATCTAGAGGAAGAACAATAATTCCATTAGAAAACGAAATTGAACACGTAATGAATTATTTAAAAATACAAAAACTAAGATTTGGGAAATCACTGGAGTATGAGATAAACATAAACACAGATATAAAAGGTTTATATGTTATAAAATTAATACTTCAACCACTTGTTGAAAACTCAATTGTTCATGGTTTTGATGAACTAGATAATCCAGGTAGAATAAAAATTAATGTGAGCAAAGAAAATAAATTTATTAGATTTGATATCATTGATAATGGTTATGGTATATTAGAAAGTAAAATAAAAGAAATATATTCAAATCTGAAAAATATAAGCAAACATGATGGTGTTGGCATTAAAAACGTATATCAAAGACTAAAGATATACTATGGAGAAGAAGCCGATTTAAAAATCGTTAGTGTATTAGATAAAGGTACAAATATACAAATTTTTATACCTATTGATAGGATGAAATCAGATGAAGAAGAGCTTAAAACTATTTAAAACATTATTACTTTGGCCTTTAATTCTAAGTGGATGTGCAAATGTATCTAATAAGATATCAATGTTTTTGTATACGACCGATGATGCTTTTATCAACACATTAACAGAACAAATTGTTGATTTGTTTGATGATTATGAAATGACCACATATTATGCAGAGCGTAGTCAATCTGTACAAAATAGACAAATAGCTGATGTTGTTGATAATAATGAAGCATCATTATTGATAGTAAACATCGTTGATCGTCTTGCATCAAGATCGGTTGTTGAAAAAGCAGCTACTAAAAACATACCTATCATATTAATTAACAGAGAACCACTAATAGAAGACATTGTCGATTTTGAGAATGCATTTTATGTTGGAACTGATTCTCAAAATGAAGGTATCCTACAAGCCGAGATTGCACATGAACTATTTGAAGCAGAAGGTGGGTTTATTGGTTCTCATTTTGATAAAAACAATGATGGTCAACTACAAGTAGTACAAATAAAAGGCGAACAAACCCATCAAGACGCAGAAGAAAGAAGTTACTATTCATTAGAACAACTTCGTTCATTTGGATATTCCGTAGATCTTGTTAGCACAGTCTATTGTGATTGGACTCGTGATATCGCCTATAGTGAGTTTAAAGATATATATGAAGATGTTTTAGAAGAAACTGATGAAAATTCTATTGAACTTGTTCTATGCAACAACGATGTAATGGCACTAGGAGTTATCGATTACCTTCTTGAACGTGAAGAATATGATGGAGAAAAGACAATAACAGAACAATATTTCCCTGTTATTGGAGTGGATGGTATAGAGCTAGGACTAGAAGCCATTAGAGCGGGGTATTTATATGGAACAGTCCTAAATGAATCAAGCGAACAAGCCCAAGCTGTCTATGAATTAGCTACACGTCTACTTAGTAATTTAAGCTTAGATGATCTACCTTATGACCTAATTGATGGCAAAATAATTCGAACACAAGGTGAAAAAATCACTGCACAAAACATCGACAATATTTAAAAAGTAAAGAATTTTCATAATTTATTGTAGAAAATTACATTTTTTGAGTGTAAGCGCTTTCATTATTATATAGATATTAAAGGGGGCAACTTCTTCAAGTGTCCTCAGTTTAATTTTCTTAAGGAGGATAAATAATGAAATTAAAAAGAAAATTAATACCTGCAGTCGCAATGTCAGTCCTTGCAGTTGCAGTTACTTCCTGTGGTAGTGCAAATACCTGGGTAAGAGGCGTGAACGTAAATTATGCTCTTTTAATTGGACAACTTGATCATAACGATAGTGCAGCTAGAACAGCTGGTATTAGAGATGCTCTTGGTACTAGAGCTTCAACAACAACCTCTAATGCAAACACTGAAGATACACAAGTTGGTACATTAACCGTTGGTGGCTCAACCTTAACAGTCACCGAAGTCGAATCTGGTGAACAAGCAAACACCTCTGGTGTCACATGGGATGCAGCAACAGCTACAAACTCTGTTGCAACATGGTTAGCAGCTCACGCAGATGA
>CAZJPX010000031.1:0-8263 GCA_964548325.1 uncultured Staphylococcaceae bacterium | reverse complement strand
TTGCTTTTGCTGAACTATTCCATATGATGGGTATGTCAAATCTTGATAAATCATTTGTACATATATTTAAAAATAAGAATTGGATGATGGCGATTGCATTTGTTGTTGGTATATCACTTCAATTATTTGTTATTATGACTCCAGGTGTCCAAGATGTATTCTCTACGACAAGCCTCACCTGGCAAGAGTGGTTGATCACCTTCTTATTAGCCTTTGTTCCACTAATCGCCCATGAAATTTATGTTTTAATTAAATGGTTGATAAGAAAAAGTAATAAAAAGAAATTAGAACAAGATAATAAAGTTGTCTCCTAAATCTTTAATTTGGTTTAATTAAGTTGTATCATTTAGTTAAATTAAAAAGGAGATTAGATAATAATGGGTAGACATTTTGAAGTAAGAGCAGCATCGATGGCTGCAACCGCAAAAGCGAAGAGTGCACTTTTTAATCGTGCATCCAAAGAAATTTATATGGCTGCAAAAAAAGGTGTTCCTGACCCTAATGCTAATCTTGCTTTGAGGAGTGCGATTGATAAATATAGAAAGCTATGTCCAAAAGATGTAATTGATAGAGCTATTAAAAAAGCAGCTGGTGGGGATGCTACAAACTATATTGAAGGAGAATATGAAGCATTTGGTCCAGGTAATAGTTTATTAATTATAAAAACATTAACTGATAATTCTAATAGAGCTCTAGTTAACGTTAGAACAATCGTTACAAAAAGAGGTGGGCATCTAGGTAGTGTCTCATATAATTTTGAAAATGTCGGTGTTATAACTTTTGCATATCAAGAAACAGTAGATAAGTTAGAAGAAATACTCGTCTTAAATGATGTTGATGTTAGAGAGGTCTCATTAGAAGAAGGGTTAGCAGAAATTATTGTCTCTCCAACTGATTTTGAAAAAGCAAAGAATATCTTACAAGAAGAGATTAAAGAGATTGAATTTGATATCGCTCAAGTTACAATGCTTCCAAATGAAAAAATCACTCTCACAGGAGAGGATTTAGATAAATTTAAAACATTGCTTGATATGTTAGATGAATGTGAAGATGTACAAGATGTATATCACAACGTCGAACTAGCTTAATTAATAATTATTTTTATATATTGTTATTATTTCCGTTTTTTCTTTCGTTTTCTTCTTCATTGTAAGAGACGAATTCTTTTATAATTCTTAACATTATTTCTTTATCTTTTTTAGGTAGATCTCGATAATAATCTAATATTTCTAAGTCATCACCCTCGACTATGATATCAAATGTTTTGCTGTTATATCCTTGAAAAAATCTTGAGATCGATATGCCATATGCTTTACATATAGCATCAATTGTTTTTATATTTGGTAATGCTTTACCAGAAACAATGTTTGATAATGTGGACTGGGTGATATCAGCTTCTCCTGCGAGCTGATTTGTTGACCATTCTCTTTGGTCATTTAATGAGAAAATACGACTAATAATAAAATCTTTTAACTGCTTCATATTCATAATTGTATTAGAAGAAATTGATTTATGGTTAACTACAAAATCATAATTTTTAACATTTTTTAATAATTATTTTTTAAATGTAATTAATTGAAGAAAAGCATAATAATTCAAATTAATATGTGCTTAGTTAGTAATAATAAAATAAAAGATTATAAAGATTGAAAAAATGATTGAATAGTATAAAAATATGTAAAGATTGTGCAAATTATTCATATATGGAAAGAGATAGAGAGATTGAAGTCGTATATAAAATGATTAAGCTTTATTGCATAAAAAAGCATAAAAATAAGACAAAATTATGCGATGAATGCCAAAAATTATATGAATACGCATGTCATAGAAGAACGGTTTGTCCATATGGAGATAACAAACCATTCTGTTCAAATTGTAAGACACATTGTTATATACCTAAGATGAGAGAGAAGATAAGAGAAGTCATGAGGTTTTCAGGACCAAGAATGATTATATACAATCCAAAAGTTGCAATAAGTCATTTACGTGAATCCTTAAAAGAAAAAAGAAAATCAAAAAAAGAAGAGAAAAGAAAAATTAAAGAGAAAGGAAACAGTTAAGGATGATTGATAAAGAGTTACTTCAACTTATTGGAAAAAATAAAAAATATCTAGTTTTAGCAGTCTTTTTAATGATTTTAGGCATGTTAGCTAATATTGTAATCACAGGATCAATCTGTGCTACGATATATTATTTTATGGAATATCAATCTTTTAATAATATGTTTATTTATGCTCTAATAGCTTTTCTTGGTGGAGTGATTATTAGATTAATAACGACTATTGTTATTGAAGGTGTAAAAGATAAACTTGGTAAAAAAGTTAAAAAAGATTTAAGAAATAATGCATATGAAAAGATACTTAAATTAGGTTTAAGATCATCAAAAGATTTATCTACTGCAGGACTTACTCAAACAACAATGGAGGGTATTGAGCAATTAGATTTATATTATTCTAGTTATATTCCTCAATTCTTTTTTTCAATGATTGCACCTTTAATTTTATTTGCTATATGTATAGGAATTGAACGGAGAGTAGCTCTCTTGCTTTTATGTGCAGTCCCTCTCATACCTTTATCAATAGTTGCTTTCTCTAAATATGCTAAAAGAATATTTAAAAAGTATTGGGGTATATATATATCAATGGGTGATACCTTTTTAGATGCTCTACAGGGATTAAAAGAACTAAAAATATATCAAGCAGATGAAGAATATCATAAAAAGATAAATGCTAAATCTGAAGAGTTTAGAAAAGTCACAATGAAAGTTTTGGTGATGCAATTATATAGTGCGGCTATTATGGATTTTATTGCATATGGAGGAAGTGCTGTTGGAATAGTGTTATCTATTCTTTGCGTTTCTTATTTTGATTTACATATTGTTCTAGCACTATTTTTAATATTAGTCTCGGTTGAATTCTTTCTACCTTTGAGAAGATTAGGCAGTGCATTCCACATAGCAATGAATGGATTAAGTGCAGGTAAAAAACTAATTAACTTACTAAAAGAAGAAGAACCTATATGGGGAGAAAACAATGTTAAATCGTTAGATATAAAATTAGATAATGTTTCTTTCTCTTATGATAAAGATAAAGAAACATTAATCGATATAAATATTAAATTCCCTAAGAATGGAGTAATAGGAATTGTTGGAGAATCTGGATCTGGTAAATCTACAATTGCAAATATCATACTTGGAGCGATTCGTCCAACTAAGGGTTCACTCTTGATTGATGGTAAAGATATATCTAATTATTCAAGAGCATCATATTATTCTCATATAGCTCTAGTATCTTATAACTCATACATATTTAATGAAACCATTAGAAACAATTTCCTAATTGGAAAATTAGATGCAACAGATAAAGAGATAAATGATGTATTAAAGAAAGTTAATTTAGATACATTTGTTAAAGAGAATGGTGGTTTAGATAAAGTCATTAAAGAAGGAGCAGTTAACCTATCTGGAGGTCAAAGGCAAAGACTAGCTCTAGCAATAAATCTTTTAACAGATAAGGATGTATATATATTTGATGAAGCTACATCAAATATAGATATAGAAAGTGAAGAAATAATAATGTCTAATATTTATGAGTTATCTAAAACTAAACTCATAATTCTTATTTCTCATCGATTAGAAAATGTTAAGAAAGCTGATTTTATATACTATCTAGAAGAAGGAAAGATTAAAGAAAAAGGTAAACATAATGATTTAATTTTTATCAACGGCAAATATAAGAATTTATATGAAACACAAACTAATCTTGCTTATGGATATAAAAATATAAATCACTCTAGTCTAGCGGAGGAAAATATTTAATGAAAAAAGAAAGAAAACTCCGTCGTAGCGGATTAGTGATTATGAGTAAACTCATCATTATGCTAAAAGGTTTAATGTTTATTATGGTTTTAGCAATACTTAATGGAACAATAGGAAATTTATGCGCAATAGGAGTGACTTTCTTTGGTGCACTAGGAATTGCAAAAATATTAGGAATAGCAGGGTTTTGCGCAGAAATTTCCATTTCTATGGGGTTAATTATTGGCTTATGTGTTGGATGTGGTGTCTTAAGAGGAATATTAAAATACTTTGAACAATATTCAAATCATTACATTGCATTTAGGATCTTAGCAGTTTTAAGAAACAACATTTTTGATAGATTAAGAAAACTTGCACCTGCTAAACTTGAAGATAAACAAAAAGGAAATTTAATTTCTATGATTACTTCTGATATTGAAACATTGGAAGTATTTTATGCTCATACTATTTCTCCTATATGTATTGCATTCCTATCTTCTTTAACAATGTTTTTAGTAATAGGATTTGTTAGCTCTTGGTATTTAGCTCTTGTTGCATTATTTGGGTATATATTGGTTGGAATGATTTTACCTTTAATCTATTCAAAAGCTCTTAAATCAAGTGGAGTAAAATATCGTGCTCAATTTGCATCATTTAATTCATATTTCTTAGATAGCATATATGGTATAAAAGAAATAGTTTTAAACAATAATGAAAAACAAAGAATCAATGAAGTTAGTAATAAAACAGATGAATTATTAAAAACAAACACATCATTAAAAAACAAATCATCTATCACTTTTGGTGTCACTGAGTTTGTTATAAGCTTGGTTGATCTTGGAGCTATAATTGTTGGCTTATTATTACTATTTTATGAATTATTTGATTTAGGATTAATGGTTATAGGATTAGTTGCAATAATATCAAGTTTTGGGCCAGTAGTTGCAATATCAAATCTTCCTACAAACTTAACTCAAACATTTGCAAGTGGAGATAGAGTATTAAATTTATTAAAGGAAAAACCTATCGTAGAAGATATAAAAAACGGGAAAGATTTTGAATTTAAAAAACTATCTATTAAGAATTTAACTTTTAAATATCCTAATACAGAAAATGTTGTATTGAATGGTCTAAATATAGATATTAAAAAAGGAGAAATAATTGGCATTGCAGGAGAATCTGGATGTGGTAAATCTACATTATTGAAATTACTTTTAAGATTCTATAAAAAAGATAATGGTCAAATTCTATATAATGATTTTGAAATAGAAAATATAAATACTACATCTCTACATGAAAATGTAACTCTCGTATCTCAAGATACATATCTATTCGATGATACGATTGAAAACAATTTAAGAATTGCTAAATTTGATGCTACAGAAGATGAGATTAAAGAAGCATGTAAAAAGGCATCGATTCATGAATTCATAAACAACCTTCCAGATGGATATCAAAGCAAAGTTGGTCAAATGGGTGATTTATTATCAGCTGGAGAAAAACAACGAATTGGTCTTGCAAGAGCGTTCTTAAGAAAATCAGAACTTATTTTATTTGATGAACCAACAAGCAATGTTGATTCAATTAATGAAGGAATTATTCTTAAATCATTAATTGAACAAAAGAAGAACCATAGTATTGTTATTGTTTCTCATCGAGAATCAACTATTGCATTTGTCGATCATTTATATCGTTTTAAAAATGGCGAAATAAGAAAGGAGAGATAACGATGGATAAAAAGACGATAAATGAAGAAAAAGCTGTTAATTCACATGAAAACCTTGCAGAAAATGCATCAAATTTAAAAAATGATGAACAAACAAAAGAAGAAATTGCAAGTGATTTGGTATTAAATATAGAAACAAAGAATAACGAAAAAGAGATTAAAAAAGAAGTTATTTCATCTACTGAAAAAGCTGAAGTTGTAGATGATTCAAATAAGATCTTCAAAAAATTTAAAATTAAAGATATTGTCTTTCTTGCAATAATGGCGGCTGTCACATTTGTAACATCTGGATTCATGCCTCTTCTTGCAAAAGTAAATTATTTTGGAATTATCCAAGTAGGATTAGGATTACAATTTTCAATTTTTCCTACCATTGGAATGTTAAAAGTTAAAAAGACAGGATCGTTATTATTTATGGCTTTATGCACAGGGGTTATCATGGCATTTATGAATACTGTTATGTTCTTTTGTGTGGTGATATGTGCACTTATTGTCGAAGCATTAGTGATATTAATATTTAGAGGATATAAGAGTAATTGGGCTAGTTTTTTTGCTGGTGCTTTATTCTTCCCACTAACCTTACCTTTCTTATATGTTTATTACAATTTCATGTTTACAGCAATTGATAGTGCAGGAGCAGCTGTACAAGCATTTGTTGGATCTAGTGTAGGAGAAGCAGTTGGTATGTCTGCTGCTGTTGTTGTAATATGTGTAATTGGAGCAACGTTAGGAATGCTTATTATGAGGGAGCTTAGAAAATCTGGCGCAATTAAAAAATGAAGTTCTTAAGTTTTAAAAAAGAAATATATCCTTTGCTTGCTTTAATACTATCTATTTTTGTATTCATTTATGGACTTGTTATGTCGACTGATGTTTTAGTTTGTTCGGTGTTTTTAGGCATAACAGCTTTCATCTATCTAATATTTGGTTTTTATAAACAAGTATTGATAATACTACCAGGACTGATCATAGTTGGTGGTTTATTTTTTCTTGGATATTATCTTGCTAATTACACTATCACATCATCTTGGGCGATGGTGAATAGAATTGGATCACTTTTTGTTGCAATCATTCCAGGACTAAGTGTATCTGCTACAAGGATGAGTAGAAATTTATCTACCTTAAGATGTCCTAGATCGATTACACTAGGCATGCTTATAACGATGTCTTTTATACCCTTATTAAAAGATGAGACACATAAAATAAAACGGGCAATGAAAACAAAAGGAGCTACTAATATATTTAATCCAAGAATATTTTATCGAGCATTCTTTTATCCATTTATTATGAGGATCATAAATATCTCTGATGGTTTATCTTTATCAATTGAAACAAGAGGATTCTCTTTAAGTAGTAAAAATTATTCTATATATAAAAAAGAATATCCTACTATTAAAGATTTAATATTATTATTACTAATTGTTGCATCAGCGATATTAACAACTATATTTTTATGAAAACAATAGAATTTAAAAACGTATCTTTCTCCTATGTAGATGATGTTCACATATTAAAAGATGTGAACATTACTTTTAATTCTGGAGAGCTCATTCTTTTATCTGGAAGTTCAGGAGTAGGTAAATCTACATTTATGTATATAGCAAGTGGAATTATACCTAATATCATAGAAGGAAAATTAGAAGGTAGTGTATACATAAATGATGAGAACATAAAGAAGAAAAGAATTGGTGATATAACTCAACAAATAGGCGTTGTCTTACAAAACGCTGACGAACAAATAGTGTATGAATATGTTGAAGATGAAATATCATTTGGTTGTGAAAATTTAGGATTTTCAAAAGAGAAAACAGCAAAACAAATCGAACTAGTAACCAAACTACTAAAATTAGATAAAAATAAAAAATGTAGAAAATTATCAGGTGGTCAAAAACAAAGATTGATAACTGCATCTACTCTAGCAATGGGTCAAAAAATAATAATACTCGATGAACCACTTGCTAACTTAGATAAAGATGGATCTATCGATCTATTATCTACACTAAAAGTATTATCAAAAAATGGATATTGCGTGATTGTTATAGAACATAGAATTGATTTAGTTCTACCATATGTAGATAAGGTATATCATTTTGAAAATCAAACAATTAAAAAAATAGATGATAAAGTGGAATATTTAAAAGAAGAATCTAAACAAATATCTAGTTTTTGCAAGGATATTTCGACCAATAAGCCTCTTTTTGACATAAAAGATCTTTCTTTTAAATATTCCAAAAAAGATAAATATATTGTTAATAAATTAAGCTTCAATATTTTAAAGGGCAGTAGAACTATAATTCTTGGAGAAAACGGAACTGGCAAAACAACCTTACTTAAACTACTAGCAAAACTTTTAAAAACAAAAGAAGGAAAAATTGAAAAATATTTTGATAACAAAAGACTTAATAAAAAGAAAAGAGGCAACAAAAAGTGGTTTAAAACTGTTGGTTATGTATATCAAAATCCTGAGTATCAATTATTTATGAAAACTGTAAAACAAGAAATTATGTTTAATGCATTTAGTGAAGAATATGCAATTAAAATTGCGAAGGATTTTGATGTATATGATTTGTTTGATAGACATCCACATTCCTTATCTGAAGGTCAAAAAAGAAGATTAACAATAGCTTCAATTTTAGCAAGCAAACCAGAGGTTTTGTTACTTGATGAACCAACCGTTGGTCAAGACACTTTTAGACTTGAAGCTATTGTTAACGCATTAAATAAAATACATGAAGAAACAA
>CAZJPX010000030.1:0-8866 GCA_964548325.1 uncultured Staphylococcaceae bacterium | reverse complement strand
AGGTTCAAATATATAGAGGATATTGGATGTTAAAATGGTTCTCTGAACAATTTGCTAATAAAGAATCAATAGAAGCTAATATTGAAAAACTATCAGTTGAAGAAGTATTAAATAAAAAGTTGATGGACATACCTCCTGGATCTAATGGGTTACTAGTGCAACCTTATTGGGGACCAGGACTTAAAAGACCTCTAGCTAAGGGTGCAATAATTGGTTTTTATGATGTTCATACAAAAGAACATATATATCGAGCAATTATTGAAGGTATTGCATATGCTTTAAGAGAAGCCTTGGAAGGTATGCAAAAGAAAAATAGAAAACAAATAAAATATTTAACAATAGCTGGAGGTGGATCTAGATCAAATGCTATATGTCAAATAACATCTGATATCTTTGGTATACCAGTTAAAAAGACAAGTACTTATGAATGTTCATCTCTTGGATGTGCAATAGCATTATTTAATAGTATAGGTGTTTATCCAAATATTAATGATGCTGTAAAAGCTATGGTTAAATACACGAATACTTTTAATCCAAATAAAGAAGCAAATAAAAAATATAATTATTTATATAAAGATGTGTATTTAAAACTTTATCCTTCGTTGAAGGGAGCATATAAGAATCTAACTAATTATTTACAAATAAATAACGAAGATTTTGTTGAATAAAACCATTATATTTTTTAATAAAACCTTGCAAAACTAATATTTTTAAAATATTTAACTTTCTAATGCATCATCATTTTTTGCCATTGGATTAACTCCAAGGAATTGTGAGTTATATAGATCAGCATAGAATCCTTTCTTTTCAAGAAGTTCTTTATGTGATCCAACTTCAACGATATGTCCTTTTTGCATAACTATAATTAATTTTGCATTTTTAATAGTAGATAATCGATGAGCAATAACAAACGATGTTTTACCTTTCATAATGGTATTTAATGCATCTTGTATTCTTTGTTCGGTGCGTGTATCTACACTACTTGTGGCTTCATCTAGTATCATAATTTTTGGTTTAGATATAATTGCTCTAGCAATTGTTAGTAGCTGCCTTTGACCTTGAGATACATTTGTTCCATCTTCTGATAATACAAAATCATATTTACCAGGTAGTGTTTCTATAAAATGATCGATATGTGCTTCAACACAAGCTTTCTTAATTTCTTCATCAGTTGCATTTTGATCACCAAACAATAAATTCTCTTTTATTGTTCCTTTAAATAACCAAGTATCTTGAAGAACCATACCAACTGAAGCTCTTAAGACATCTCGTTTATATCCTTCAAGAGAAGTTCCATCTAAATAAATATCACCTGTATTAAATATATTTGGCAACATACTCATCGTTGTATCTAAATTCTTTTTAACTTTTTCATCCTTAAGCAAGCTCTTATCAGCTTTTTTAACATTTGTTAAATAGAAGTTATTTATTAAAGTAGTAGCTTCATTTATTGCTTGCTTAAGAGAAACGTTTGGCGAACTAAATTTGATGTCTTCTTTTTTAATGTTTTCACATTTTAATAAATCGGAAATAGATGAAATAACACCAAACGTTTTATTTTTTAAATCTTCAATATCGCGGATATGACTTATTTCATAGAATCTCATAATTAGATTGACCATTGTGGTTTTTCCAGCTCCAGTTGGCCCAACAATTGCCACCATATCTCCCGCATTTATTTCTAATGAGAATTTTTCTATTAATGGCTTTAAAGGCGAATATTGGAAATAAACATTGTCAAATTTAAATTTACCTTTAATGTTATCTTCGGTGTCTATTGCGCCTTCTTGATCTGGGATTATTTGTTGTTCATCTAATAGTTTGAATATTCTTTCTCCACTTGCTAAAACTGATTGAATTGTGGCAAATATTTGACCAAGTTGTTGGAAAGGTCTAGTGAAACAATTTAAGAACAAGAAGAATGTTATCATACCAGCAACATCATTTAATAAACCAGCTGTTACAGCTATTGCAACATAAGCTAAGTTATTAATTACATTTGTTAAAGGGAAGACAACACCAGATAAGAATTGAGATGATAAATCGGATTTTCTCATTTTTTCGTTTGTTACACCAAATTCAGAAATCATATCTTTCTCTTTATTGAATAATTTGATTATTTTATATCCAGCATAATCTTCTTCAATTTGGCCATTGAGTTCACCTAGTTGTTTTCGATATGCTTCAAACTTTTTACCTGATTTAGATCCAATTATGATTACAACTATGATTGTAAAAGGAAGTGATGCAATAGCTACTAATGCTAGTTCCCATTTAACAACAAACATTGCGACAAGAGAACCAACAAATAATGTAACTGAAGTAAATATTTGAGTGATTATCGTCGTTAAATTTCTTGCAATATTGTCTACATCATTGATAGCAATTGATAATGTATCTCCATATGGTACACGGTCAAAATAAGATAAAGGCAACGTATCTAGTTTTCTTTGAACTTGTTGTCTTAGATTTCTTGTGTAATCAATGGTGACAGAAATTGCTAAAAATTCTGCAAGCCAAGAGAATAAAGCACTTAAAATATAAATAATTAAAATAATAGAAAATTTTTGAATAAAAATAACCCAATCTATTTCAAGTGTAGCTCCAGTTGTGATAAACATTGCAGATAATGTTTCATCACTTAATAGATTGTTAATGAGTATTGGAGAAAATAAAGAGATAACTGCACTAGCAATAGCTAAACAAATAATAAAAGATAGTAAAAAATAATGGCCTTTAAAATCCTTTATTAACCTTTTTCCAGCGTTCTTTAAGTCTTCTGGAGGTGCTTGCATTGCTCTTGAGCGTGGACCACCTGGTGGCATTATACTTTACCTCCATTAAGTTCTGCATCTTTATACATAGATATTGTTTTTTCTATTTCATCTGGATCAAGTTGAGATTTAACGATATCTTGATAGACACTACATGATTTTAAAAGTTCCTTA
This sequence comes from uncultured Staphylococcaceae bacterium, assembly GCA_964548325.1. Lineage (GTDB taxonomy): Bacteria > Bacillota_I > Bacilli_A > RFN20 > CAG-826 > Onthovivens. The sequence continues at coordinate 5,918 of CAZJPX010000030.1, read as the reverse complement.
TGTGTTCCTTGACCGACACATTGTCCTTTGTTTAATACTATGATGTTATCTGCATCTAATATAGAAGATACTCTTTGAGCAACAATTATAATTCCCGCATCACCTACATATCCTTTTAGTGCATGACGCAAACGTGCATCAGTTTTAAAATCAAGTGCTGAAAAAGAATCATCAAAAATATAAATTTCTGGTTTCTTAACAAGAGTTCTTGCAATAGCTAATCTTTGTTTTTGACCTCCAGAGAAATTCTTTCCGCCTTGTGCTACATAACTATCAATTCCTTGAGGTAGTTTATATATGAAGTGTTCTGCTTGTGCTACAGATAATGCTTGTTTAATTTCTTCATCACTGGCATCTGGTTTTCCAAAGAGCATATTTGATTTTATTGTTCCTTTAAATAGGAGTGCTTGTTGAGGAACAAAACCAATATGATCTCTTAAAACTTTTTCAGGTAGTTCTTTGATTGGAATACCATCTAATTTTATAGTACCTTCAGTTGCATCATAGAATCTTGGAATTAAATTAATTAAGGTAGATTTGCCACTACCAGTTGATCCAATTATTGCTGTCGTTTTACCTTTAGATGTCTTAAAAGATATGTTAGAAATACAAGGAGTATCAGCATCAGGATAAGTAAAAGTTACATTAGAAAATTCAATTTCCCCTCTAATCTTAGACATTTTTAAATCTTTTTCATCATATTTAATTTTAGATATATCTTCTTCGGCATTAGGGGTTTTTAATACTTCATTGATTCTTGAAATTGATGCTGATGCTTGAGGAACCATAATGAATACCATTGCAAACATCAAAAAGGACATCATAATTTGAGTAGTATATTGGGCAACAACAGTTACATTAGTGACCTGATTTGCAATTGCTAAAGCAGATTCTGATGAGGTTAAATCTGTACCTGCTAAAAAATAAAATCCAAGAGCATAGATACCAATATAAGCAATGTTGAATATAACGTTAACAGATGGGTTAGCAACTGACATAATTCTATTAACTTTTAACATCGTCTTAGTTATCTTTTTATTTTCTTCATCAAATTTTTCATTCTCTTTTTCTTGCATAACATATGCTCTAATTACTCTTATACCTGTTAAGTTTTCTCTAACAACAACAGTTAAATCATCGGTTTGAGATTGAATCTTTTTAAATAAAGGCGAAGCATAAATAAATATTATTAGCATTACTAACAACATTATTGGCATACAAACTATTATAATCCAAGACAGATTTGCTTGAGTTGTTAACGTTTTTATTAAAGCGATGATGACCATCGTTGGAGACATGAATAAAATTCTAATCGACATGACAACAAAGTTTCTAACTTGCTCTACGTCGTTTGTAGTTCGCGTTAAAAGAGATGAAGTTCCAAAACTTTCATAATTAGTTAAATTAATAGAAGTTACTTTTACAAAGACACTTTCTCTTAGTTTTAATCCAACATATGCTCCAAGATATGCACCAAAATAGTTTTGTATTATTGCAAGTATTACTACACCAATTGCATACAAAACCATAACACCACCATATTGTAAGATTGTGGCGGTTCCTTCTTGGCTGTTGATGGCTGATTGAATATAACCCATGTAAGTAGGTAGTTCCAATTGACACCAACATTGACCAATTATGGCTGCTGCGACCAATATTACAAAGTACCATTTATCCTTTAAAATACTTAAAATTTTTGTCATGTCTCACCAGCCTTGAGCGATTAAAGATTATAATTTAGAAACAAAATCTTTTAAAATATTTTCAACATCAATATAAGCGTTAGACACTTTATCTTTAAAAGTTATTTTTGTATAACACATTCCAATAAGCATGTAATAAAAGATTAAGGCTAATGATAATGCTTCTTGATCTCCAAGATATTCATTATCAAAGCGAACACGTTTAAGAAGTTCTATTAAACCATCAAGTAATTTTTTATCAAACGCATTATATTTATTAGGAACCATTGGAGATGTAAGAACAATAAAGACTATGTATGCATCTTTTTTTGATCTATTAATTAATTCAACAAAAAAACCAATTATTTTCCAAAGGCATTTTACAGCATTTGGTTCTTGTTTTTTTATGTCAACTGCTTTACCTAAGTAAAGTTCTTTATATTTTGCGATAAGAGCATTATATATATCTTCCTTTGATTTGAAGTAACGATAAAAAAGACCATGTGAACATCCTACCTTTTTATTAATGTCATCACATGACGCCTTTTCATATCCTTTTTTTGCAAATACTTCAATTGCAGCGTCTAAAATTTCATTTTTTCTTTTTTCTCTAATTCTTTCGTTTTCTTTTTCTGTACGAGGCATAATTTTTTCTCCTTTTATAAATGACACATATGTGCTACTTAATTATAATATGTAATTTTTAAAAGTACACACTAAACAAAACATATAATTTTTAATTTTATAAAAAATATCGATAAAGCCGGATAAAATTTCAAAAAGTAAAAATGAAATAATTAATTGTGTATAATGTTATCAATGAAATTAATTGTTGGTTTAGGGAATCCCGGGAAAGCTTATGAACACACAAGACACAACATGGGTTTTGATGTTTTAGACATTCTTGCTAGCTCATGGGGCTTTGATATTGAGACAAAGGGATTTGAAGGAAAATATGAGAGAGTTAAGTATGTTGGGACCGATCTTGTATTATTAAAACCAGAAACATTCATGAATCTAAGTGGTAGATCTATTAGACAGTGTAAAGATTTTTATAAAATTGATTTAGAAGATATCATTGTTGTTTATGATGATATGGATATAGAAATCGGACATTTAAAACTTAAAGAAAATGGTTCTAGCGGAGGGCATAACGGCATCAAATCTATTATCAGTGAACTTGGAACAGAACAATTTAAAAGAATAAGAGTTGGTGTTGGACATCCTACTCAATATGAAAGTGTTGTAGATTATGTATTAAAAAAACCAACTAAGGAAGAAGTAGAAAAACTTGCTATTTCAAAGAAAAACGCTGCAGAAGCAATAAAAATATCAATAAAAGAGAGTTTCAACAAAGCTATGACAATATATAATAAATAAGGGGTGTTTTTAAATAAACGTTTTAGACTCCGCATTAAACTCTATTGATTTAAATGTATCAACCGAACATTCAAAAAATCAATACTTAACAGGGGATGATTTAATAAGTTCGGTTTTTTTAGCGTATAAACTTTATAAACAATCTAACAAAAATATTGTTATTTATGTGGCATCTATGTATGTAGGAAACCACATACAAGAACATCTTATTGAATTACTAGGAGAAAAAGAAAAGAGCAATGTTATACTCATACCTAGTGAAGAAGTATTGAGGATAGAATATATCTCTGCATCTAAAGAAATACTTGCAGAACAAATACACGCTTTATATTCCTTAATAGATTCTGAGCATAAAATAATTATAGTTACTCCACCTATTGCTTTCAGGTTTCTACCTTCTAAAAACCATCTGTTAAATTCAAAATTAATATTAAAAAAAGATTCAGAAATTAGTTTTGAACAATTTAAAAATAAACTAATTCAAATAGGTTATTTGAGAGTAAATAAGGTAGATTCTTCATTACAATTTGCATCAAGAGGAGACATTATTGATGTATATACATTGAACTATCCAAATCCAATTAGAGTTGAGTTTTTTGGTGATGAAATAGAGTCAATTAGATTTTTTGACGTATCAACACAGAGTTCAATTGAGGAAATTGATACTGTTGAAATTCTACCTGCTAGTATTAATTTGTTATCTAAAGAAGAGATTGAAGAAGCAGAAGCAACAATTATTAAACAACTAAATATTGATAAATTAAATTTAGTTTCTCCATATAAAGATATTATTGAAGATAATGTTTTAGAAGATTTAATTGAAATAAAAACAGGCGTTCTTAGTCAAAAAAACTATAAATATATTGGCTTTTTGCAAGGTTTTTATACGAAAATAACGGATTTATTTGATAATTATGTTTCTATAATTGATTCAAAAGATGACTTTGAAAAATCAACGGAAATTATCTTTAATGAAAGCAGAAACTTTTTATTAGATTTATATCAAAACGGAAAAGCAATTTCTCATTTAGCTTACTATGATGAAAAAAGAGAATACTTAAATGGATCACTTACAAACTATTTTATTAATAAAATACATAGTGAAAAAACACAATTAAAATTAGATTTTAAAAAGCCAATAGTTGGTTCATTTAAAGATAGGGATGCACTTACAATTTTAAAAGGATATAAAGATTTAAACTTTAAATTTTTGATAATTATTAATAACAATATACATGAAGAAGCAATAAAAATTATTGTAAATAAACTTAATCTAACATGCACGAATGTGCAAGGATTTGATATGAATTTAGATTACGATGTGTCTTTATCAAATTATGATTATTCACTCGGTTTTGAACTACCAAAAAAAGATATAGTATGTTTAACATCCAATGAGTTATTTGGTTATAAAAGAAGTAGAAGCACATACTCTGCTAAATTTAAAGAAGGAGTTGTTATTGGAAGCTATCTTGAATTAGAAAAAGGAGATTATGTAGTACACGAACATAAAGGTATTGGGCAATTTCTTGGAATACAAACATTAATTGTAAATGGCAACCACGAAGACTTCTTGCAGATTTTATATTCAAATAACGACAAAATTTATGTCCCTCTTTATCAATTTAATTTAATTAGAAAGTATGTTGGAAAAGAAGGTAAACAACCTCACCTAAGTTCATTAAACACAAATACATGGGGTAAAACCAAAAATAGAATAAAAGAAAAAATTAACGATCTAGCACTCCGCCTATTAGATTTATATCAGACAAGAAAAACAGAAGAAGGATTTAGTTTTAGAGAGGATGATGAAATTCAAAAAGAATTTGAAAATAGCTTTGAATTTGATTTAACCCCAGATCAAGAAAAGTCATTAGTTGAAATAAAAAAAGATATGCAATCATCTTATCCCATGGATAGACTTCTTTGTGGAGATGTTGGATATGGTAAAACAGAACTTGCTTTGCGTGCTACTATGAAAGCTATATTATCTAATAAACAAGTTATTTTTCTTTGTCCAACCACATTACTAGCAAGACAACATTATGCAGTAGCTAAAGAAAGATTTAAAAATTATGGAATTAGTATTGCATTGATGTCTAGACTCCAAACAGATACTGAAAATAATAAAATCATAAAAGAAATTGCTGATGGCTCAATTGATTTAGTTATTGGTACCCATAAGGTTTTATCTAACAAAATTAAATTTCCTAATCTAGGTTTATTAATAATTGATGAAGAACAAAGATTTGGTGTAGAACAAAAAGAAAAGATCAAAGAACAATTTCCTAACATTGACTGTCTAACCTTATCTGCCACTCCAATTCCTAGAACTCTCCAAACAACGCTAGTTGGATTAAAATCTATATCAACAATTGAAACACCTCCAAAAGAAAGAAGTGCGATTCAAACATATGTAATCAATTATGATAAAGATGTAGTAAAAGAACTTATAAAAAGAGAATTATCAAGAGGTGGTCAAATATTTTATGTTTATAATTCTATAGAATTCATATATCAAAAATATCGTATCTTAGAAAATTTACTACCTGAATGTAGAATTGGAATAGTTCATGGAAAAATGAATAAAAATGAGATCGAAGATGTGATGAATGATTTTTATTTAAATAAAATTGATTTATTATTATCAACCTCAATTATAGAAAATGGAATTGATATAAGAAACGCAAACCTGATGTTAATAGATGGCGCAGACCATTTTGGTCTAGCTCAACTATATCAAATAAAGGGTAGAGTAGGTAGAGGAAATAGAATCGCTTTTTGTTATTTAATGATAAGTGATTATAAGAACATAACTCCAGAAGCAAGAAAAAGATTAAAAGCGATCCAAGATTT
>CAZJPX010000029.1:0-8886 GCA_964548325.1 uncultured Staphylococcaceae bacterium | reverse complement strand
TTAACTAATTAAAATGTTAAAAATTTATTTAATAAATAGAATTTATTTTATTGATATGAACCTAAATATTGATACAATTATTGAAGTGATTTAAATTGCATATTTTTGTTAAAAAATATGTAATTTAATAAATGTTAAACGAAAGGAGCAATTTTATCGATGTCAACAGGTCTAGGAACATTTGTTTCAATAATTTTATTCATTATTGCTCTTGGAGTTTTAATAGCAATTCATGAACTTGGGCACCTAATTGCTGCAAAAACTTTTAAAGTTTACTGTAGCGATTTTTCTATTGGATTTGGTCCTAAAATATTAAAAATAAAAAGAAAAAAAGGTGAAACAACATATTCTCTTGGTTGTATACCATTTGGAGGATACGTATCTATGGCTGGTGAAGATGATGAAGATTCGCCAATGCCTGATTTGCCAAAAAGTAGAACATTGGCAGGCATTTCAAGATGGAAAAGAATAATCATTATGCTTGCTGGCATCTTTATGAACTTCGTTTTAGCATACATATTATTTCTAATTGCATGTGGATGTTTTGAACAATCTCAACTATATTTAAATTTTAGTTTTAATGAAAGTCAAGATAATGCTATATCTACTCTTGTTGTTGATTGGGATGTAGAAAATGAACTATCTTCTTTAGATTTTTTCAACTATTCGACATATGTATTTGAGCAAGACGGCAGTTCTTATTCTGTGACATACATTTTAAAAACATCTGATGACAGTTTTGCTTACGAATATAATGGCAATTATTATATATTAGCTCTAAATCTAAATGATTCTGAATTAGGATATTACAACTGTGATGTTGCTGAGTTTTTAGTGTTATATCAAGCCCAATTGGTAGAAAATGTTACAGTAACAGATGTGTTATCTAATACATATGTAACAACTACATATGTTCCAATCGTTAGAAACAATAATCTTATAACATTAGATTTAACAACAATTACAGATGAAGCTATTGTTTATTATCCTCAAATAATAAGAAATTCTGAAACGAATACTTATGAAACATATGATTCAACATTAACTCTTTATGTAAATAGTAGCACTGAAAGATTTTATTCTTTTGGATATTCATTATATGTCTATAGATATTACAATGGCGCTAGTTCATTTAGCCAAGCAGGAAGCTTATGGGTCAGATCAACCACATTAATCTCTGAAGCTATTGGAGACCTCTTTGTTGGTCAAGGTTGGGATGAGGTTGGAGGAATTGTTGCAATCTTAACCCAAACAACGAGTACACTTATGAATAATCCTTTCTATGTTTATCTACAACAATGGGGAATGATATCTGTTAACCTTGCCTTATTTAATCTATTACCATTCCCTGGTCTTGATGGGTGGCAAGTGCTTGTAGAACTTATCGAAGGTTCCGTTAACTTGGTGTATAAGTTTAAAAGAAAAAGAGATAAGAAAAAATATGAACTTGCACCAGAAACCACGTATCTTAAATCAAATGTAGAGGATACTTCACTTATAGAAAGTATACCTTCCTTAGCATATGTAGCAACAAGCAACGACAAGATTGTTCTTGATGATAATGAAACTAAATATCCAAATAAAAGTCCATTTGAATCTAATGTAAAGACTAATCTAAATAAAATGGAACTTACAATTGGTGAAGAGATGGAGGATGAGAAAAATAAAGAACGGCATCTTCCTAAAAGATTTAAATCGATCATGTCTCTTATTGGTATAACCTTATTATTGGCATTGATGGTTGTAATTTTAATTAAAGATATTATTGGATTATTTTAAGTTATGAGCGATACAACAATAATTAGATTTTTAAACTCAATTGGTATCGATGATACGCAAGATTTTGATATGTCTTTTTCAAGAATTCAAAAGAAACCTCGTAGTAAAGACACATATCAATATTTGATAAGAAAAGAGACTCCTTGGACATATGAATTGTTTGATAAGTTTCTAAGTGGTTTAAATACTATTACGACTTATAAATATGAAATTGAATTCATATATGGAGAAAAAATTTCTCTTGATTCATTAACTGAGTTTGTTAAAAAATGGTATTTATCAACTACATCAAATGAGTTAACAGCAGCTATTTCTTTAACCTTTAATGAACTTAATTTTTTATTTGAAAATCCATATGATGAAAATGAATTTTTAAAAAGTAAAGGCGAATTAGCAAGCTTGTTTAATTTTATAAACTATAATTTTACAATTTCAACATCTAATAATAATGGTGATTTAGATAAAGAAGAACTAGTAGACCAAGAAGAATTTAGTTCTTTTTTTGAGTTAGATGAATCATACAATAATAAAGAAGAACAAGAACATATAAGTCATAAATTAGATGATGAGTTTTCAAAGATTAAAGAAGAAAATTCTGCTGAAATAAACAAACAATTAGAAGAAAATTATAAAGCAATGGTTGCTGAAAGATTGAACAATAAAAGATTTAATAAAGGAAATTATAAACCTATAGATGATATAGCTTCTATAAATGGAGAAGAAGAAGCAATAGATATTATCGGTAAAACTTTTGATGTATCTTCAAGACTTCAAACAAGTCGAAACGGAAAAAAATTAATTAGATTTGGAATAAGTGATGAAAGCAGTGCAATATATTGTGTCGCATTTGAAACAAAAGAATTAAAAATTGAAACTATAAATCATTTACGTGATAGACAAAATGTACGAGTTCTTGGAAGAATATTTATTGATAATTTCACAAAAGAATATCAATTAACTGTACATAAAATAACGTTTTTACCAGATGATAAACCTCGAGAAGATAATGCAAAAGTTAAAAGAGTTGAACTCCATCTTCATACTAATATGTCTGAAATGGATGGAATAAATAATATAACAGATTATATTAAGCAAGCTTCCTATATGGGACATAAAGCAATTGCCATAACTGATCATGCTGTAGTGCAAGCTTTTCCAGAAGCAATGATTGCTGCAAAAAAATATAATATGAAAGTTTTATATGGTTGTGAAGTGTATATGATTGAAGATTATCTTCATGGAGGAGTAAATGGAAAGGATACAAATATAATAGATGAAACCTACATTGTATTTGATTTAGAGTCGACTGGTCTTTCAATAAAATATGACAAAATAATTGAGTTTGGCGCGGTTAAAATAAAAAACGGCATCGTTATTGATCGTTTAGATATGTTAATTGATCCTGAAATTGAGATCTCAAAAGTGATTACAAATCTTACAAAAATTACAAATCAAATGGTCAAAGGACAACCAACAATTAAACAAGCTATTCCAAAAATTTTAGAGTTTATTGGTGAAGATATTCTCGTATCTCATAACTTAGAATTTGACTATCTGTTATTAAACCAAGCTTTAATTGATAATGGCTTTAAAAAGTTAACTAATCCTGGAGTTGATACTCTATTTATATCAAGATTTTTATTCCCATCGAAAAGAGGCCATCGTCTTGGAGACTTAGCAAAAGAATTAAAACTAAGTTATGATTCAGAATCTGCACATAGAGCAGATTATGATGCTGAGATACTTGGTCAATGTTGGGATGCAATGATTAAATTATTAAACGAAAGAAAAATATTTAAACATAAAGATATTATTGAATTGGATACTCCTCAACAATATTTAAAACATATCATCAATGGCTCATATCACACGATAATTCTTGCTAAGAACCAACAAGGATTAGAAGATTTATACAAAATTGTTTCAACATCTCACATCGATACAGTAGGCTATTTTCCTTTTGTTAAACGTAGTCAAATTGAAAAATATCGAAAAAATTTTCTTATAGGTAGTGCTTGTTATAATGGTGAAGTTTTTTATTCCAGTTATCGAAGAAATTTGGAAGCACTATCGAAGGCTATTAAATTTTATGATTATATAGAAATACAACCAATCAATAATTATTCATATTTGATTGAGAATAGAAGAAAAGATATTCCTTCTTATGAACTATTAACTAAATATCTATTAGATATCATTAATGAAGCCGAGAAGCAAAAGAAAATCATTGTTGGAACAGGAGATGTCCACTATCTTAATAAAACTGATAAGAAATATCGAGACGTTTTAATTGAGTCTCCTGCCGTTAGAAAAAGATGGCATTCATTATCTCATGGAATGTCTGATGCTGAACAAGTTATAAATAAAAACTTTGTATATTTCTCAAATCCTGACCAACATTTTAGAGACACCGAAGAAATGTTATCGGAGTTTGAATGGCTTGGAAAAGATAAGGCATATGAATATGTTGTTAAAAACACCAACAAGATTGCAGATATGATTGAGACTCTATCTCCAATCCCTGAAGGGTTATATCCTCCAACAATTGAAAACTCAGAAAAACTATTAAAGGATGTTTGTTATTCTAAAGCTTATGAACTGTACGGAAACCCTCTACCTAAACTAATTAAAGATCGATTAGATACAGAATTAAACGGAATTATCTCTAATGGATATTCTGTTATTTACTACATATCTCATCTTGTAGTTAAAGAATCTAATAAGAGAGGATATATAGTCGGTAGTAGAGGATCGGTTGGTTCATCTTTTGCTGCCACAATGGCATCAATTACTGAGGTTAATCCTCTTCCTCCACATTATCGATGTCCAAAATGTAAACATACCGAATTTGTTAAAAAAGAAGGAATCTCATCAGGATTTGATCTTGAAGATAAGAATTGCCCAAAATGTAATACCAAAATGATTGGTGATGGTCAATCGATTCCTTTTGAAACATTCCTTGGATTTAATGCAGATAAGACTCCAGATATAGATTTAAATTTCCCTGCTGATTTCCAAGATGAGGCACATTTAATATTAAGAAAACTTTTAGGAGATGGTCGTGTATTTAGAGCAGGTACTATCATGTCGGTGCAATTAAAAACAGCAATTGGAAATGTTATGAAGAGCTATCTACCTCGAATTGGGATAGATTATAAGACAATGAAGAAAGCAGAAATCAATGAATTAGCTTTTGGTATAACTGGAGCAAAACGTACTACTGGTCAACATCCAGGAGGAATTGTTGTTATACCAAATAAATATGATGTGACTCATTTCTCTCCTGTTCAATACCCCGCAGATGAAGACACGGATGCAACATGGCAAACGACTCATTTTGATTATGATTCACTTCATGAGACTCTTCTTAAATTTGATATGTTGGGACATGTCGATCCACAAGCTGTAAAGATGATGTCTGATTTAACAGGAGTTGATGGAAGAACAGTTCCAATGAATGATAAGAAAGTTTTATCGATATTCTCATCTAACAAAGAGTTAAACTTAACTAACAACATGACTAACCAAGATGAAGGAGCACTAGGATTACCAGAATTTGGAACAGAGTTTGTTAGACAGATGTTAAGAGAAACAAGACCTAAAACTTTTGGAGAATTATTAATCATTTCTGGTTTATCTCATGGAACAGATGTTTGGACAAACAATGCTCAAAGTATCATTCGTGAGGGGAAAGCAAATCTAAAAGGAGTTATCGGTTGTCGAGATGACATCATGGAATATCTCATCAATAAAGGCTTAGATAAATCTGAAGCTTTTGAAATAATGGAACAGGTCAGAAAAGGAAAACATTTAACTGAAGCGCAAATTGAAGACATGAGAGCACATAAAGTACCTGAATACTACATCGAATCAGCAAATAAAATTGCATACTTATTCCCAAAAGGTCATGCGTGTGCATACGTTATGATGGCAATAAGAGTTGCTTATTATAAGGTATATTATCCTCTTGCATATTATGCCACCTATTTCTCACTTAGATGTGATGCATATGATATTGATACGATGATTGGTGGAATCAACGCAATCTATAATAAACTCGTAGCATTAGAAAGCAGAAAGAAAAGCATTACTAATCCATTAAGTCCTAAAGAATCTAAATTAATTGTAACATTAAGTTCGGCTCTTGAGATGTATGAAAGAGGATATAAATTTGAATCGATTGATATTACAAAATCAAAAGCAAATGATTTTGTAATAGACAAAGAAAACAATTCCTTAATTGTTCCATTTAAAGTATTAGATGGACTTGGAGAAACTGGTGCCGTTGATATTGAAAAAGCACGCAATGAAAAATCATTTTCTAGCGTCGATGATTTTAAGAAACGAACTGGAGTCAATAGAAATGTTATTAAGAAATTAACTGACTTAGGATGCTTTGATAATTTAAAAGATGAAGAAAAATTCTCTTTATTCGATTTTAGCTTTTAAAATCTTACTTTTTTCTTAAAAAACAATGCAAATTGACACTTTTTTTATAGATAAATAAAAATTTAAGCAAAATAAAAACCCTTTTATAATTTTTACAAAAGGGTGAATTTTTAATATGGAGCTCCCGAGCGGATTTGAACCACCGATCGCTGAGTTGCAGTCAGCTGCCTTACCAACTTGGCTACGAGAGCACGTATGTAAATTATATTGATAGCTACATCATTTATCAAGATGGAACATATGAGAACGAAGAGTATTAAAGACCTCTTATGCAATTCCGATAATGAAAAATAGTGAAAAAATTGTATTAAATAATATCAATTTGTCTAATTATATAATTTTTAAGTAGGTTAAAAAAAATATATAATTTATTCGGAACTAATAGGAGAGGAAATTAGAAATGAGTAAATTAAGATTAGTTGAAAAAGACACATATTATATTGGATATACCGATAGAAGAATTGCATTGTTTGAAAACGTATATCCATTAACCAATGGTATGAGTTACAACTCATATCTTATTATAGATAAAAAGACTTGTCTTTTTGATGGAGTAGATAAAGCAGTAATTGATAATTATCTTGAACAATTAGAAATTGGTTTAGAAGGTAGGGATCTTGATTATTTTGTTGTTCAACATATGGAGCCAGATCATGCATGCTGCCTTATTAAAGTTATTGAAAAACATCCTAATGTTACTGTTGTTTTTAATGAAAAATGTTTCGAGATATTTAAAAACTTTAATAGAGGTTTTGTCCCAAAGAATCATCTTATTGTAAAAGAACTTGATGAACTAAAGCTTGGTAAACATACATTATTATTTGTTTTTGCGCCAATGGTTCATTGGCCAGAAGTTATGGTGACATATGATAAATATACTAAGACTTTATTCTCAGCCGATGCATTTGGGGTTTTTGCTCCACTAAGTGGTAATTTATTTGCAGATGAACTCGATTTTGATCATGACTATTTAGATGAAGCAAGAAGATATTACACCAACATTGTTGGAAAATATGGAATGCAAGTACAAGATGCATTAAAGAAGGCTGCTACTGTTGACATTAAAACATTATGTCCACTCCATGGTCCAATATGGAGAAAAGATTTAAACTACATCTTAAATAAATATGATTTATGGAGTACATATACTCCTGAAAAGCAAGGTGTATTAATAGTTTATGGAAGTATTTATGGATACACTGAAGCTGCTGCCCATATCTTTGCTGAAAAATTAGCTGATAAAGGAATTAAAGATATTAAAATGTATGATAGTTCAAAAACTGATGGATCATATCTATTATCTGAGACTTTTAAATATTCGCATTTAATTTTATTATCTGCTACCTACAATGCAGGTATATTTACTCCAATGGAAGATTATCTATTACGTATAAAATATCATGCAATGGAGAATAGAAAATATGTTCTTGTTGAAAATGGTTCATGGACACCAGTTGCTGGTGAATTGATGCATGAGATATTATCTGAATTAAAGGGCTTTGAACAGATTGGAAAGACCTTGACTATAAATAGTGCATTAAAAGATGAACAAATACCTGAGATTGATAAATTAGTAAATCTCATCGCTAAAGATTTCACAAAAGATACATTAAAAGTAGATATGATGTATAACGTCTCTTATGGTTTATATATCGTCGCTGCAAAAAATAAAGATAAACAAACAGCTTGTGTAGTTAATACTATCAGTCAAATAACTAATAACCCTGATTTATTTATTATCGGTTTAAATAAACAAAACTACACTAGTGAATTGATTACAAAGACAAAGAAATTTAATGTGTCAGTGCTTGATGTTCATACACCATTCTCACTCATTGAAAACTTTGGTTATAAATCTGGTAGAACTTTTGATAAATTCAACAGCTCAGTTAAATTTGCTGTTTCTAAAAATAACGGAATCCCATATCTTACTCAATACTCAAATAGTTACATTGAATTTGAGGTTGAAAATGTTTTAGATTTCAAGAGCCATTATGGATTCGTCTCAAAGATTACTGGTGTCAAACAATTAAGTGAAGAAAAAGCTTTAACTTATGATTCATATCTAAAATTTGTTAAACCAACTCCAAAGGTTGATAAAAATGTCAAAGGTTGGAAATGTAAAATTTGTGGATATGTCTTTGAAGGTGAGGAATTACCAGCTGATTTTGTTTGTCCAATATGTAAACATGGACCAAAAGATTTTGAAAAAATTGGCTTTTAGCAATTTTATATGAAAAAAACATTAGGTTTTAATGAATATCAAAAAGAAGCTTTTGAATTAATTTCAGAAGATGGAAAAAAAGATATGATTACTAACGGTGTGTTAGGTCTTGCTGGTGAAGCTGGTGAATGTTGTGATATTGTAAAAAAATACAAATACCAAGGACATGAACTAGATAAGGAACATCTAAAAGATGAGCTTGGAGATGTCTTATGGTATGTAGCTGAAACTGCAAGCGGACTTGGCATCACTTTAGAAGAAGTTGCTCAATACAATCTTGATAAACTTCATAAAAGATATCACGGAAATAAATTTAATAAGAAAGATTCTATTAAAAGAGACGAATAAAACATATTTAAATAAGTGTTTCTTTCACTTCTCTTAATACTTTATTAACTTAAATAAAAGCGTCTTTAATTGTATAATTTAGGCAA
>CAZJPX010000028.1:0-8914 GCA_964548325.1 uncultured Staphylococcaceae bacterium | reverse complement strand
GTCCTTTAAATGAAGTAAAACCAAACAGAAATGAAAATGGATTTATGAAGTTTGCTGACGATTACTTTTCTTACATTGATGTAAGAAACATAATGTAATATAAAGTCTAAACTAAATTGAAGCCTATGTTTAAATACGTAGGCTTTTTTATTTGAACAACTTTAAAAACACACTAATAATAATATAAAATTAAGGTATGAGTTTTAAATATGATTATATAGTTGTTGGTGCTGGATTATATGGAGCTGTTTTTGCTCATCTTGCAAAACTTTCAAATAAAAAAGTTTTAGTGCTTGAAAAACGAGATCACATTGCTGGAAATATTTACACTAAAAACATTGATGGAATAAATGTACATTGGTACGGTGCACATATCTTCCATACTTCATATGATGATGTGTGGGAATTTGTTAATAAATTTGCAAAATTTAACGGATACATAAATACAGTTATTGCTAATTATAAAGGTAAATTATTTCATCTCCCATTTAACATGCATACCTTTGAAGAGATGTGGGGAGTTAAGACTCCAAAAGAAGCAAAAGCTATAATAGATGAACAAATTAAAAAGGAAAATATTAAAAAGATAACAAACCTTGAGGAACAAGCTTTATCATTAGTCGGTAGAGATATTTATGAAACACTTGTTAAAGGATACACTGAGAAACAGTGGGGAGATAAAGCTAGTAATCTTCCTTCATTTATAATTAAAAGATTACCGTTAAGATTTGAATATAATAACAATTATTTTGATGATAAGTATCAAGGTATTCCTCTTGGAGGATACACTCTTTTAATTGAAAAGATGTTAAAAGGAATTAAGGTTAAATTAAACTATGACTATTTAAAAAACAAAAATGAAATGGATCAGCTAGCAAACAAAATTATCTATACTGGACCAATTGATGAATATTATAACTACTGCTTCGGAGCATTAGATTATCGTTCATTAAGATTTGAAATAGAAAAATACAACAAGAAATATTATCAAAACAATGCTGTAATAAATTACACGGAATTTGAAGTTCCTTACACCAGAATTATTGAACATAAATATTTTGAAGATACCAAAACAAAATCGACAATCATAACAAAAGAATATCCAGATAATTATTTCGAAGGAAAAGAGAGATATTATCCTGTTAATAATGATAAAAATAATTCTTTATATAACAAATACTTAGAAAAATCTAAGCAAGAAAATAAGATTTATTTTGGTGGTCGTCTAGGTAAATATAAATACTTCGATATGGATGATACAATCAAAGAAGCATTTAATGATTTTGAATTTATAAACAACAATAAATAAGCTTTATTTAGGATAAAAATCCTGCAAAACAATTATTTTTAAAATTCTTTTTTTCTATAACCTTGATATGTTAAAGCGACAAATACACCAGATAGTGTAAGTAAAACACACCCAATAATAGTGCTTGCCATAATTGATTGATATGCAGTTTCAAGATCAAATAGTAGAAAATATAAATATCCAGCAATTATAGCTATAAAAACAATATAAAGTATGGTCATAATTACAGTTTGTTTCATTTGTCCAAAGCGAGACATAAATAAGATATTCATTGTAGATATGAAACATGAAATACTGATATAGGCAATAATTATAGGAAGCATAAATAATGGTTCCCATATAACATTGATGTTTTCATTTGTGAAACAAACTATTGTAATTATTAAAAATAAAATTGTAGGAAAAATATAACAAATTAGAGTGAATATATATTTAGATGTAATGACTGTATTTCTTTTAATTCCACTTGCTAATATAAATTTATCAAAATTACTTCTTTCATCAAAAGAATAGGAGGTAGATAACATTGAAACTGGAATAGAAGAAAATAAATAAACAATAGTTACTAGTAATGTAAGAAAAATACTAGAATACTCACTAAATTCTGATTCTACATATTCTATGGTTGGTAAAATAGAATATGCGAATATGTTAAGAGAAATTACAAGATAAATGATAAAGAAAGTTAATAAATACCACTTACAATAATGAAATTCTTTTTTCAATAAACCTATCATATTTTTTCACCTCTAATCATATAGACAATTATGTCTTCTAAACCAGCCTTTCTTGCATTAGGTATTCCGCTATTCCTTTTTACAAGCAATGAATATCTATCAAAAGCAACTTTATATCTGACAACATTTTTCTTATCTAATGTTTCAAATTCTTCTTTACTAATATCATCTACTACATCAAAACTTCTATCGACGAGATTCTTCTCTTCATTAATTAAAATGACTCCGTCATCAATAAGAAGAATTCTATTACATAATTTATCTAAATCAGAAATAATGTGAGATGAGACAATAATTGCTCGATTCTCAACTTTCATGAAATTATGTAATATCTCCATAACTTCATATCTACTCACTGGATCAAGTCCATTCATTGGCTCATCAAGAATTAAAAATCTTGCATCATGAGAAAAAGCTACTGCAAGATTAAGCTTTGCTTTCATACCTTTGGAAAACTTTTTTATTTTTAAATCTATTGGTAATGAAAAATCTTGTAAATATTTAAAAAATGTTTCACTGTTCCATTTATTAAACATTGATTTAAAAATACTATTAATTTGTTTTAGATTTAGTTTAGTAGGTAAACATATTTCATCAGGAACAAATGATATATCCTGTGTTTCGGTTTGATTTAAATCAGTATATTTTTTATTAAAAATATTAACTTCACCGCTATTTAAATTTATAAGATTTATGATAGCTTTTAGTGTCGTAGATTTACCAGCTCCGTTTTCTCCTACAAACCCAATAATATCTCCTGCATAAACATTAAAAGATACATTCTTTAAAGAAAAATTCTTATAAATTTTATTGATATTATTAACAGAAAGAATTAATTCTTTGTTTACATTTTCCATAAAAACCTCACAAAATTAATATTTTTTTAAAATTTTTAATAAGTAATAATTTAATAAACAAACAGATTTAGCATCATACAACTTATCATTGTTAACCAATTCAATAATTTCATCTAAGCTCATTTCACATACTTTAACAGTTTCATTTTCGTCTAAATGTTGTTTTGTTTTAATTAAATTATCAGCATAATACAAATAAATTATTTCATCAGTATATGCGCAACTTGGATACATCTTTCCAAGATATTCAATATGATTTGCTCTATATCCTGTTTCTTCTTCTAGTTCTCGTTTAGCTGCATCAAGAGGTTTTTCATTCTCATCGCATTTACCAGCAGGAAACTCATATAAAATTTCATCATAAGGATATCTATATTGTTGTTCTAAAAGAAATTTTCCATTTGGTAATTTTGCAAGGATGCAACTTGCTTTACAATGTCGTATTACTTCTCTAGAAGCGACGTTCCCATTAGAACATTTAACTTTATCAACATAAAAATCAAGTATTTTCCCCTTATAAATAAGTTTAGACTCTAACTTCTTTTCTTTTAATTCCATATAGACAAATGATAACTTATCAGGTGTCATTATTGCAATATTTATTAGTCTATTTTGTTTCTAATTATTGAATTTGGTTTAACTGATTTAGTGACAAATGCATTGCTACCAATAACTGACCCGTCACCAATCACTGTATCTCCGCCAAATATACAAGCACCACAATATATTGTCACATTATTTCCAATTGTTGGATGACGCTTAACATTGATAAGCTTTCTACCCTCTTTTAATGAATGTGCACCAAGTGTTACTCCTTGATACATTTTGACATTATCTCCAATAATAGATGTTTCACCAATCACAATTCCTGAACCATGATCAATAAAGAAATTTTTACCAATCTTTGCTCCAGGATTTATATCTATTCCAGTTCTTGAATGTGCATATTCAGAAATAATTCGTGCAATTGATTTTAAACCGAGTTCATATAACAAATGTGCAATTCGATAAGCACTAACAGCAATGAATCCAGGATAGGTTAAAACGATTTCTGCTTTTGAGGAACATGAAGGGTCGCCTTGGTATATTGCATCGATATCTCCTGATATCAATTCTTTAATGTCATATAATCGATTCCATATTTTATCTATAACATCATTAACCTTTATATTCATATTCTTAAGTGCATCAGATAAATCAAGTTTTGCATCTGATAGATGTTTTTCAACATCAGTAAAACTTGGATCGTCTTGATAGTAATTTAAAAATAAGGCGACTCTGATGTCCTTATAAAAATCAATTACCTTAGATCTATCAACGTTTGTTAAATCTGATTTTTCATCTTTCTTAAAATCATTAAGCAACTTCTTTATTAACTTTTCCATTAATTAAATAATCCCCCAACAGATAAATATCTTTCACCATTATCAGGTAGAACAATCACAACATTTTTACCTTTATATAATTGTTTATCAAGTTTTGTTAAAGCAATTGTAGCTGCTCCACTAGATATTCCACAGAATAAACCTTCTTTTAAAGCAAGCAGATTAGTGCCTTCAAATGCCTCCTCGTTTGTTATATCTATAACCTCATCCACTAATGATGAATCATATAATTTTGGAACAAAATTAGCACCAATCCCTTGTATTTTATGAGATCCTGCTCTTTTTTGAGTCATCAACGGAGATGAAGCTGGTTCTATTCCAATAATTTTTGTTCCTAGATTTTTCTCTTTAAAATATTTAGAACAACCTATGATTGTTCCACTCGTTCCAAATCCAGCTAAAAATACATCTACTTTTCCTTTTAGATCTTTTTCAATTTCAGGACCTGTTGTAATATAATGAGCCTTAATATTACTTGAATTTTCA
Organism: uncultured Staphylococcaceae bacterium; assembly: GCA_964548325.1. GTDB lineage: Bacteria > Bacillota_I > Bacilli_A > RFN20 > CAG-826 > Onthovivens. The sequence goes on along the minus strand of CAZJPX010000028.1, from coordinate 4,140 downwards.
AATTGACGAGCTAAGAAAACTTTCTTATTTTCAATAGCAAGTTCTTTTGCTTTTTGAACAGCACCGTTCATACCTAGTTCTGCTTTAGTCAATATTAATTCAGCTCCAAAGGCAGCCATCATTTGACGTCTTTCAATCGATGCTGATTCTGGCATAACTAGAATACATTTTAAATCTAGATATGCACAAATCATCGCAATAGAAATTCCTGTATTGCCGCTTGTTGCTTCAACAACAATACTATCTTTATCAATCTCTTTCCTTTCTAAAGCATCAAGAATAATTTGTTTAGCAGCACGATCTTTTACAGAACCACTAGGATTATTTCTTTCAAGTTTAGCGTATACATCAAAAGTTAAATTAAAATGTTTTTTTATTTTATCTAACTTCACAAGTGGAGTATTACCTATAGAATCTAATACGTTTTTTCTGTTCATGAAACAATTATATCTTAATTATTTTACGTAATCATTATTTATACATTTATCAATATTTATTAACTAGATTTATTATCACTTTCTATCTTTTTCTTTTCTTCTTTTAATAGTTGCTCTACCTTGATTTTGTTTGCTTTTTTTAAGATAAATATTCCTACAAATGTTCCACTAATTGATATAACAATCAAAGGAATTAGAATAAATAATATCCAATTATTTTCATTAAAATACTCATTCAATAAAAAACAACATACTAAAGAAATTAATAATATAACTGAAAATATACCTACCAAAATAAATCCTAAAGTATATATTTTTTTATAGTCCTTAAACATAAAAAAACCCATATTTTTTCCAAAATACCTTGCTAAACCTAGTTAATTAGATATATTTAATTGTTAGGTTGTTATTTTTATATGTAACTATAGCATATGCTCCGTTTTTCATTGGCATCGATGGAGAATAATGACCAAGTGGTACATCTAATAAAATAGGTACATCTAAATCACCTAATATATCAATAACAGCCTTCTCTTTATCAACTTCCATCATCACTAAATCATCACATAGAGGTCGACCTATTAAAAATCCTTTTGCATTTTTAAACCATCCTGCTTCTTTCAATGTGAATAAAGCTCTTCTTATACCAAGTGGATTTAAATCGCATGCTTCAAGAAACCAAATAATATCTTTATGAAGTTGATTGAACTTTTTCATATTGTCATATTTAGTACCACACAAAGTTATCAAACAATCAAGGCATCCTCCAAGCAACATTCCACTTATTGATTTAGTATAGCTATATGATTTAATTACCACATCTTTAGTGAGATTATAATCAGTTAAAGGGTTCTCTTCATCAGCTAACGATTTTTTCTCCCGTTTATCATATCCATTAATTTCTTTAACACCATTTAAAATGTAAAGTGTATCTTTAGAATCATATTTAAAAGGATGCAAAAAGAATTTATTAGCACATGGTCCATAGATAGTAATTAAATTGGATAAAGTTGTTAATGTAAACGTGAGATTAGTGTTATCTGAAAATCCAATAAACCATTTTGGTTTAGAATTTTTTATAAGTTCAAAATCAATAAAAGGAAGAATCTCACACATCGTCTCCCCTCCACCAACTGACCAAACAATATCAGATTTATCATCCAAATAGGCATCCATAAATTCCTTTGCTCTATCTTTTGGAGTATTAGATGCTGCTACTCCATCATTAAGATAAATATTTTTACCTTCTTTAACATTAAATCCTAAAGATTTAAAAATTTTAATAGATTTTTCAAGACGTGTTTTATATGGCTCAGCAGTACAACCAAAACTTGGTGCTACTAAACTAATAAATGAATTTTTTCTTATTCTTTTTGGCTCTTTCATATGATTAATCTCATTAAAAAATAATATAGATAATTATATCTAAATAAAAGTGTATTTGAAAAAAATCATATTAATTAATAAACGCTTTATTCGTTTAAAAACGCGTTAATCTAAAATTTTTTTATACATTCTTTAAAATGAATTCTTTTATTTTATCAAAAGGAATTACATCTAATTTATAGTATAAATCTGTATGAACAGCATTAGGAATTGCAATAAATTCTTTATTCTTTCCTTTAAGATGTTTAAATGCATCTTGACTAAAATAAAATGAATGTGCCTTTTCCCCATGTATTAACAACACAGCGCTTTTTATATCTTCAAGATATGTATTTATTGGAGTATTTATAAATGATAATGAAGTAGTTAAAGTAAACCCTTCATTTGAACCTAAACTTCTTGGATGATATCCTCTTTTTGTCTTGTAGTAGTCATGATAATCTTTAACAAAAAATGGATCATCATCAGCAATAGTTCCTTTTACTCCGCCAGCTCTTCGATATGTCTTATTAATGTAATCAATGGTTCTTTGATTATTTAATGTCTCTTTTAATTTATATAGTTCATCTTTTTTCATTGAATCAAAATAACCACAATGATTAACTCTAGACATATTATACATTGTAGAAGCGATGGTAAATTTAATTCGAGTTTCAATGGATGCAGTATTTAATGCAAATCCTCCCCACCCACAAATACCAAGAATTCCTACTTTTTCTGGATCTACTAATGGGTTTGTTATTAAATAATCAACGGCCGCTTGAAAGTCTTCAGTATTGATATCAGGAGATGCGACATTTCGAGGAAAACCTCCGCTTTCTCCCGTAAATGAAGGATCAAATGCTATCGTTAAAAATCCAAGTTCAGCTAACTGTTGAGCATATAATCCACTCACCTGTTCTTTAACAGCACCGTATGGTCCAGATATAGCAATTCCAATTAATTTCTCTTTTGATTTTGTTTTTGGTACATATTGATCTGCAACAAGTGTTATACCAAAACGATTAGTGAAAATAATTTTACTATGTGACACTTTTTCGCTCTTAGGAAAAGTCTTGTCCCAAAAACTATAACTCTCTATATTATTCATAAAAGTATCCCTCCAAAAATATATATTACAACTTTAATAAAATTTATGTAATATAAGAATTTAAACAACGATATTGATTAAATTTATAAGGTAATTGTTTTTTAAAAACAATACAATTTTAAAGAAAATCTCCAAAATCAATTTTAAATTCAACAAATACCTAAACAACATAAGAAAGCCTATAACAATCAGTCATAGGCTTTTTTTAATTAATAGTTTTAAATATTCTTATTTCTTAGCCTTTGATTTTTTAAAGCAAAGGAACCAGTCTAAACAGTATTGATCTTTTGTCTTCTTTTCAACTCTTTCTTTTGCAACACCACAACTTCCAGCAGTTGGAACAATGACATCATCTCCTGGTCTCCAATCAGCAGGGGTAGCACAATTTTCAGCATCAGCTGTTTGTAATGCTTTAAGTAATCTCTTAATTTCATCAAAGTTTCTACCAGTTGATAGAGGATAGTAGATGATTGCTCTAATAGTTCCAGTTGGATCGATTACAAATACTGCTCTAACAGCTTGAGTTGAAGATTCACTTGCTTGAATCATTCCATATTTTCTTGCAACTTTCATGGTGATATCTTCAACAAGAGGGAATTCTACACTTAAACAATTTTTTCCATTCCATTCAAGTTCTTGAATTTTTCTAAGCCATGCAATATGTGAATAAATAGAATCGACAGATAATCCAACTAGTTCACAGTTTAATGCTCTAAATTCATCATGAAGCATTGCAAATGTCATAAACTCTGTCGTACATACAGGAGTGAAATCTGCAGGATGGGAGAAGAATATTACCCATTTTCCTTCAAAATCTTTTGGAAAGTTAATTGGACCTTGGGTAGTGTTAGCCTCAAATTCAGGTGCTTTCTCACCAATCATTGGCATTCTTGTAAATTCTCCACAACAGCATGATTGTCCTTCAGTGCAACAGCAGGTGTTTTCTTCACCACAACAACAATTATTTTCTTTATTTTTACTCATAATTTATTACCTCCAAATTTATATAATTGTCTAAAATATAGTATCAATTTTAATGCATTTTATTTAAATAACTTTTTTAATAGCTGCAACATCTTCTTCAGTACCTGCTCCATCAACTTTATATAAAAGAGGTACTTTATATTGTTTAGCAACTTTATCTCCAGCTAAACCAAAATCATCTCCATGTGCTACTGATCCGCTTGCAACAACTCCTTTTATATGTGATCCGTTTTTTGATAAAAA
>CAZJPX010000027.1:0-9211 GCA_964548325.1 uncultured Staphylococcaceae bacterium | reverse complement strand
ATGTGGATTGTAAGATATTTAGAATCCGAAGATTTTAAGGGATATCAATCCAAGCAACCATCTAGTGAACAACAAAACTCCGATAAGCTTTTAGCTTACGCTGGTTTAGAATGTTCAAGATATCAATCAGGAACATCTGACTATAGAGGGAGAATGGTTAAACGTGGTTCGCCATTTTTAAGGTATACATTAATGAATTTAACTATTGCCTTGAAAAACCACAATGCTGTTTTCAAGGAATATTATCTTAAAAAAGGGATGAAGGAAAACGTTATCGTGTTGCACTAAATCATGTCATTAGAAAGTTTCTTAGAATAGCTTTTAAGCTCGTTTCAACTAACCAAAAATTTAGCCTAGATTTTTAATCAACTTTTTTCAAAGAACAATTTTGTACATAAACAACTTTTTGTACACTTTTTAACATGCGATTACTAACAAATTAAATTTTTACTTGATTTTTAATAGTTAGTCTCCATTTCTTTTTTTCAGAATTTTTGAGCTCGTTTTTTCTGACAATTACATTTTATTTTATTTACTTATTTTTAAGAAGTATGCACTTTTTTGTTAGATACATACCTTTTGGTATAAATTAAACAAAATAAGGCAAAAAAATACGGTAATTTTTTGTAATTTATGATTTCGGTTTTTTTAATTAGCAATAAAAAAACAGAAACTAAATTAGTTCTGTATTTATTCTTCAAAAAACTTGTCTATTCTAACACCAAGTATTATAGATATTTTGTAAAGAGTCATAAGTGATATATTATTACGGTCATTTGCCGACTCAATTCTTTTTAGTAGTAAACTTTATCATAATTAACACCATCCTTTCCTAGTTAATTCTTTTGTAAACACAAAAAAATCAACCCGAACGGATTGATTATATGTTAAGTTCAAACATAAAAGTTCGAACAGAAACGTCACTGGAGCGGACGACGGGAATCGAACCCGCGTAATTAGCTTGGAAGGCTAATGTTCTACCATTGAACTACGTCCGCAGTAATAAAAATATTACAATGATTAAAAGAGGTTTTCAAGTGTATTATGATAGAAAAATGGGTGATAATTTTAAAAATTAATCAACCCATTTTTCAAGACTTTTAGCATCTCGATATCCGCTAGTTGATTTGCTGACTGCTCCGTTTTCAAAAAGTATAAGGGTAGGAACAGATCTGATATTAAAAGAACCAGCTAATGAATTAAATTTGTCGACATCTACTTTAACAATTGTTAAATCTTTTAAAGTTGATGACAATTCTTCAAGTTCAGGAGCCAACATCTTACATGGTCCACACCAAGTAGCAAAAAAGTCGACGAGTACTTTTCCACTCTTTATTAAATTTAAAAATTCTTGTTCTTTTTCTAAATGTATTAACATTTCTTCACCTCCACTAATTAATAAAGTCTCATATTAATGATGTCAAATAGAATATTCCAAATAGAACTACCATATGGACTGGATAATATAAATAAAAACCATATTTGACGTATGTATTTGAAAATCCAAGTTTACCATTGTATAGAAGTATAAATACGATCGAGAGTACTCCATATGTCATTAAGACATACATCTGATTGTTTAATACTTCTACATACGTTAAAAGGTAGCATATCAAACAAGTTAGCACAATTGAAATGCTTAATGAAGATTTTAAATTACCGATATTGTAGTATTCTCTTTTTGCTAGATAAGCATCGAATTCAGCATCAGTATAATTTCCTTTCTCTTGCTCGATGACCTCAAAGGTTTTATTGATTCGATAATTGAGAAAGTAATAAGGTATGAAGAACAATACAAGAAGTATCAAAGTGAAGAAAGAATAATCAGGCATGAAACTTACAATAACTTTTTCAAAGGTTCCATTAGTGAAATAAATTAAATCTGTTTCATCATAGATTGCTGTAAAGATAAGAATAAGTAAAGGAATGATTATCAATAATTTCCATTGCCATTTTTTTGTTCTCATCAAAAGAAAATAGATCGATACGACACATGCTAATGTCGTAAATATATTAAATATTGATAATGATAGCATCGTATAATTGATGACTAGTAGAGCGATTCCAACAACCAATACTCCAATGACAAGTCTAATTAAATACCTAAGTATGTTACTTGTTTTCCTTGCTCCTTCAATTGCTAAAAAGAAAAATAAAGGATAGGCAAGACGACCGATGATTCTAAATATGGTAGCAAGCACACCAACACTAGGTACATAATAGCTAAGTAAAAGACCGATATGATCAATGGTCATGAAAACACAAGCTAATAATTTAATAGTAAAATTTGATAGTTTAAAAGATTTCTCCATTTTTTATAAATTTAAATTCTTACAACACTAAATAAAATAGTTGCAAGTACTGAAATTACATTATTTGTCATATGGGCAGTGATTGAGACAGCGATTCCATCTCTTTCATAGAAATAACATAGCAATGCACCAGATACCATGTAATTTGGAAGATTTAATAATTCTACAATAACATCATCTGTATTAGTAAAATCAAATGAGAAATGAATCAGACCAAAGACGATCGTGCAAGTAAGATATGCAGCAACTCTATTTAGTTTCTTTATTCCAGAAAAAAGTCCAGCTCTATAAGTAAATTCCTCACAGATTGGACCTAAAAATCCAAAAACTATAAAAGATAAGACAGGGTATGAGGTCGTTATACTTCTAATAGTTGATTCATTGTCATTAATTGTTGTATCTACTGTATCTGGATAAAAATTATATGTAATTAAGCTAATGATTATTGAGCTTCCAAGTATAATTAGGCCATAAACTAGACCTTTTAACCAAGTAGGCGGCTTTTTATAGTCTTTTAAGACATCTATTATTTTAGTATTTACAAAAATTAGGAATGCACCAAAAAGAATAAAATATAAACCAAAATTAAGTGCCGCAGTTGTATCGAATGTGCTTAATGCGTCTACATTAACTATTCCAATAATAAAACTAATTATGAATGCTAGTACGTTTAAACCTATAAAACCAATAAGAAATAATGAAACATGCCACCAAAGGTTTCCTTTCATTTCACGAGATGGAAATTTTATTAAACTAGAAAGTCCTTTGCCTTGTTGTTTTACTTCATCTTCAGTTATGTTTTCTTTGTTTTCTACATTATCTATATTGTTTTCTATAGTAGATGGATTCTTTAATTTTTCAATAAAATTTGAAACCTCTTCATCTTCTGTTATCTCATCCTTAACAAAAGGTTGTCCACAACGAGGACAAACAACAGCATCATTATCTAGCATTTCTCCACAATTACGACATTTATAATTTTTTTCCATGTGTCTATTATAATATATATGCGAACATTAGTTTATAAAAAATGCTTACAGTTATAAAAAGTGAAACATACGAGTTATTAATTAAGAAGTCTAGGTTCATTTCCTACCTATTTCATATTGAAAACCTTGCAGAATTTGATAATTTTTATAAAAAACTTAAATTAGAGCACAAAAAAGCACGACATATTTGTTATGCTTATAAACTCAATGATCAAATAAAATATTTTGATGATGGTGAACCAACTAAAACTGCTGGTATGCCAATATTAAATGCAATAGAAAAAAATAATCTAACAAATGTTGTTATTTTTGTTGTTAGATATTTTGGAGGAATACTTCTAGGAAGTGGAGGTTTAACAAGAGCTTATTCAAATAGTGCAATTGAGGTTATAAATAGAGCTAACAAAACTGAGGTTAAAAAAATGAAAGAAATAGAGGTCGAATTGACCTATGAAATTTATGATATTTTTATTAATTATTTAAAAGATGGGCATTATAAGACTACTATGACAACCTTCAATGATAAAATAAATTTATCATTTTTAACTGATGTTGATGATGTTCAAGACATTGAGAGCATCTTCTATCCAAATTTAAAAATTATTAATGAAACTATTAAAGATATTATTGTGGAGGGAGTCGAATGAGTGATTGTTGTGATGGAACATGCGTAGAAAATCATAAGCGTCATAGCATTCCAAAAGCAAAACTAAACGATCAAAGTAGTATTAAAAAAACTTATGCAATCGTGAGCGGAAAAGGTGGAGTTGGTAAATCATTCATTACTTCTTTACTTGCCTCTCGCTTAAATAAACTTAAACACAAAGTTGGTATAATGGATGGAGATATCACAGGTCCTTCGATTGGACAATCCTTTAATATTCATCAAGGAGCATATGGAGATGGGAATTCTTTAGTGTTTCCTGCTATTACAAAAAGTGGGATTAAAATCATATCTTCCAATATGTTAATTCATGATGAAAAGGAACCAATTGTTTGGCGAGGAACTTTAACATCATCTCTCATTCTTCAATTTTATTCAGATATCTTATGGGAGGATTTAGATTATTTACTAATTGATATGCCTCCTGGAACTAGTGATATTAATTTAACCGTCTTTCAATCGATACCACTTGATGGAATTATAATTGTATCTACTCCTCAAGATTTAGTTTCAATGATTGTCAACAAAGCAATCAATATGGCTAAGATGATGAATATAAAAATCATTGGAATCATTGAAAATATGTCTTATTTTGAATGTCCACATTGTAAAAAGAAAACGCATGTTTTTGGTAATTCTCATCTTGATAAGTTTGCTAAGGATAACGATATTGAGATTTTAGGTAGATTACCTTTCTTTATAGAAACCTCAAACAAAATTGATTTAGGTGATGTCGAATCAATAAATCTTGTGGAGTTTAATGCTATTGCTGATAAAATTATAAAAAAGGATTGATACAAGTATGATTAAAGCAAGTGAATTTAAAAAAAGAAGAGAGAATTTATTTAAGAAAATAGATGAGAATAGCATTGTTATTTTATTTTCTGGGCTAAGTAAGAAATCTACTGGTGATGAAAACTACCCATTTGTTGTTAATAGCAATTTTTATTATTTAACAAATGTGATTCAAGAAGAATCAATACTTGTCCTTGTCAAATCAAACTCTAAATGCAAAGAGTTTTTGTTTGTTTCCCCTCGAGATGAAACAAAAGAAAAATGGACTGGAAAGTTATTAGCAATTGATGAAGCAAAAAAACTTGGAAATTTTGAAGCTGTTTTAACAACAGACATCTTTGATAAAACATTAGATGAAATTATAAAAGGAAAGCATGGTAATGTATCATCAATTTATCTTGATGAAGATGTAGAACAAAAATTATTTATCAAAGATGAAGAAAGAATTAATGAAAAAAGCTTTAAGGATTCATTAATAAAAAAATATAAATTAGAGATAAAAGATGTTTATGTCCTTATTGCCAATCTTAGACTTATAAAATCTGATGCTGAAGTAGAAGAATTTAAAGAGGCAGTTAACAAAACAAATATCGGTTTAAGAAAAATATTAGCTGCACTTAAACCTAATTTATATGAGTATCAGTTAGCTTCTCTTTTTTATTATACAATTCAAGATTTAGATCAATCTGAATTAAGTTTTACTACTATCACTGCAACTGGAGTAAATGCTGCTTGTCTACATTACACTTCTTTACAATCAAAATTAAAAAAAGAAGATCTTGTATTATTTGATTTAGGATCTAAGCATAATGGATATTGTGCAGATATATCTAGAACATATCCAGTTAATGGTAAATTTAGTTCACTCCAAAAGAAAATATATAGTATTGTCTTAGGATGTAATAAAAAGATTGTTTCAATAATTAAACCTGGCATGACTTTAAAACAACTAAATGATGAAACTATTAAGTATCTTCAAGAAGGATGTCTAAAAGAAGGTTTAATAATAGATCCAAACGAAATAGGAAAATATTATTTTCATTCTGTCTCACATCATATTGGTTTAGATACTCATGATGTTAGTAGACTACGTGAACTTGATAAAGACACATATTTAAATAGACCTTTAGAAAAAGGAAATATTATATCTTGTGAACCAGGTCTTTATTTTGAAGAGTTAGGAATTGGAGTGAGAATTGAAGATGATATATTAGTTACAAAAGATGGCTCACTCAATTTATCCTCAAACATTATTAAAGAAATTGATGAAATAGAAAAAGCGATGAATGATAGATAATTTTCATAAAATATTAATCTTTAGCAAGGATTTTATATAAAATAATGATTAAAAATATATTTTTTGATTTTAACGGTACTATCATAGATGATCTTAAATTATCTTTTTCTATTCAAAAAAATATCAGAATTTTATTCAATCTAAAGAGCATGACATTAGATGAATATTTATCTAATTTTAAATTTCCAGTGATTGAGTTTTATGAATACTTAGGTTTATCAAGAGATAGATTTCAAGATGTCTCTTACTATTTTTTTGATGAATACAATAAACGAATGGCCAAGGAGACAAAAGTTGCAAAAGGAGTTATCAAACTATTTAAGAAATTAAAAAAGAGTGAGAGAAAGATATACATTCTTTCAGCATGTGAGAAAGAACTTTTATATAAACAATTGATGCTATTTAAACTTGATAAATATTTTGATGGTATCGCATGTGTTGAAGATAAAAATGCTCTTGGAAAAATAGAAGTAGGTAAAAAATTTATTAAAGAGAACAATATTGATACCTCATCTTCTTGCCTAATTGGAGATACAGTACATGATTATGAAGTAGCTAAAACATTAAACATGAAATCTATCCTTTATACGAAAGGACATAATAACTTTAAGACATTAAAAAAATGTGATGATGCTATCATCATTGATTCATTTAACAAAATAAATAAATATCTTTAATAAGATATTTATTTTTATAAAAAATCTCATAAAAAGTATTAAAATATACATTATGAGAGATAAAAAAGGGGAAAAAAGAAAATCTTCATTAATTAGATTTTATATATCGGCCTTATTTTTTTTAATTGGAACTACAATCATAGTTTCCATTTTTGTTTTACCATTTTTCTTATTCGGTACATGGTGGATAACTTTGATTTATACGGTGGTTGTCTATCTTTTAAACGCAGTTCTTGCCCTATTCATTTTTAACAGCAAATCTCAAATAAATTTTAAAACTTCTTGGCTGGTTGTTATATGTGTACTACCTTTTGCAGGAGCCTTGCTTTATTTAATGTTTGCAAACAAAATCACGACCAAGAAAAGAAGAAAGCTAAGATTTAACAAAATTAGAATGGGTTTATGGGCTGGTAAAGAAGATAGCGAAAATGAGTTGAATAGATTAAGACAAATCAATCCTGATCAATGGGCAATAGCAACATATCTATACAAATCTTGTCAAGCAAGCTTATATAGCAAAAACGAATCTACATACTTTAGACTTGGAGAACATGCATATCCTTCAATCTTACAAGAATTAGAGAAAGCTAGAAGATTTATTTATATTGAATACTTTCTTATTGAAGACGGATACATGTTTGGAAAAATCTATCAAATACTAAAAAGAAAAGCAGCAATTGGAGTTGACGTGAGATTGTTATATGATGATTTTGGAAGTGTAGGAAGAGTTGAAGCAAACTTCTTTGAAGAAGCAAGAAAAGACAAGATGAAATGTTTCACCTTTAACAGGATGAGACCAGCGGTTGATATAAGACAAAACTCAAGAGATCATCGAAAAATCATCGTCATCGATGGCATTGTTGGATTTACTGGCGGATGTAATCTAGCAGATGAATATATCAATAAGAAAAAACGATTCGGTATATGGAAAGATAATTTTGTGATGGTTAAAGGCCCAGCGGTCAGCGGACTCACTACATTATTTTTATCTAACTGGGCGATGATTGATAAAGATGCTGACTTCGATTCTAATGAGATTAAAAACCATTCATATACAAAAAATTTAGATCTCGTTCAAAAAAGACTTAATGTTGAATCAGATTCCTTTGTTCAATCATTTGGTGAGGTACCTTTTGATGGAGAAGATGGAGCAAAAACTGTCATACTCCAAATGATTCTAAGAGCTAAAAAAAATATCTATATTTCGACTCCATATTTAAATCCATCAGAAGAGATAATTACTGCTCTTCAAACCGCTGCAAAATCTGGAATCGATGTTCGTATCATCACTCCTGGAATTCCTGATAAGCGAGTCACATATTTTTTAACTAGAAGTTATTATGGAAATCTTCTTGATGAAGGCGTTAAAATATATGAATATCTACCAGGATTCAATCATTGCAAAATTATACTTGTCGATGATGAAACAGCGATGACTGGTACTATTAATTTAGACTATCGCTCACTATATCTCCATTTTGAAAATGGAATTATGTTTTATGGTGGAGCAACAATTAAAGAAATCAAAAAAGATTTTGAAGAGATGTTATCTGTTTCTAAACTTCAATATGTTAGCGAATGGATAAATAAACCAAAATTCACTAGAATACTTTGGGCAATTTTAAAAATTATTTCTCCATTATTTTAAAGAGGTGAGCTTATGTATAAGAATGACATTCATGAAACTACAAGAACGAATTTAGATTCTGCGTATCAAATAGAATTAAAAAATATTTGCAAAATATACGGGAATAGCAAGAAAAATGAAGCAGTAATCAAGGCTTTAGATGATGCCTCTTTTAAAATAAAAAGAGGTGAACTTGTCACAATCCTTGGTCCAAGTGGAGCAGGCAAATCAACTTTACTAAACATACTTGGTGGAATGGATCGAGCAACGAGTGGAGAGTATTTTCTTGAAGGAAAAGATATATCAAAACTAAATGAGACTGAATTATCAAAATTTAGAAGACATGATGTAGGATTTGTCTTTCAGTTTTATAATCTAATGCCATCTTTGACGGCATATGAAAATGTATACATTTCTTCTGCTCTAGTTAATCAACATTTTGATGTTAATGAGGTGTTAGATTTAGTAGGACTTAGTGGAAGAAAAAATAATTTTCCTTCTCAACTATCAGGAGGAGAACAACAACGTGTTGCAATAGCTAGAGCTTTAATAAAAAATCCTACTCTTCTCTTATGTGATGAACCAACTGGTGCACTCGATTCAAAAACTGGTGCTCAAATTATTGAACTTCTATATAAGGTTTCAAAAGAACAAAATAAAACTGTAATCATAGTAACTCATAACAAAGAATTATCAGTCATTGCTGATCGAATAATCAGAGTTAACGATGGACGAATAGTATCAAATAATGTTATAGCAAATCCTAAAAAAGCAAGTGAGATTGAATGGTAGATAATGAGATTATTTAAAATTTTAGCGAAAAAATGCTTTAGAGATGTTTTAAGAAACA
>CAZJPX010000026.1:0-9421 GCA_964548325.1 uncultured Staphylococcaceae bacterium | reverse complement strand
TCACATAACTTATCGTTCAAAGTGTGGTACTTTGCTATTAGAAGCACTTACTTTACATGTTTTATATAAAGAGTTGCTACCATATTTTTTCACTAATAATTATATGGTTCTTGATAAGTACTATAAGTTTAAACAAACTAGGTTTGTATTTCAAATAATATTCTATTTATTTAGTACGGTTTCTAGTGCACATGCAATTTGATCTGGACATGATGTTGGACGAGGTCCACAAGTTATCCCTTTTAATTTATCATGGATTTCTTTCATATCACATCCAATTATTAAAGCTTTAATTCCTTTTAGATTTCCATTACATCCACCGACGATAGAAAAATCAACAATCTTATTTGTCTCATCATCGTATTTGATGTTTAAATTTTTAGCACATACACCTACACAGTTATAGTTTATTTCTTTAATCATATTTATTTTACCTTTACGATTTCTCCATAGATTTCACCAACTGCGTTAGCAGCATTTGATTCATCAGTATCAATATGCATTGCAAGAGCATATTTATCAGATACTCTTATGACGGTATCTCCAAATATTGTTTCTCTATCAACTCCTTTTACTCTAACAGAGACGATATCTCCATTTTTTACATTAAATTCTTTAGCATCTTCTAAAGTCATATGGATATGTCTTTTAGCGATGATACATCCTTCTTGAAGTTCTAATTCTTTACCATTTTCTGGATTTACTAATTTAATTGGTGCGCTTCCTTTGATATCTCCGCTTTCTCTAATTGGAGCTTTAACTCCTAAAGTTCTAGCATCAGTTGCACTAACTTCTACTTGGTTAATGTTTCTACAAGGTCCAAGAATTGATAGACCTTTAATAGTAGATCTAGGACCAACTACATCAAGTTTAGTAAATGATGCGTATTGTCCTGGTTGAGATAGATCTTTTTTTGCTTTTAGTTCATATCCTTTACCACAAAGATATTCAAGAGTTTCTTGAGTTACATGGATATGTCTTGCACTTGTTTCTACTAGAATTTTTTTACTCATTTAGATATACCCTCCAGATGTTTAGCAAGACGGTTTAGCTTTACCTGTCTTGCATTTTTACGCTACTAGGATTTCCATGAAGCTTCCTTTCACTACTCCAAGTTTAACGTCATATGAGCGGACAATAACTTACGGTTATCAATCTGTTTGGGATTGAAATACTTCAACCTAACCCAAATCAATTACCTATTCAGCATGTTACAAAGTTAGCCTTTTAAACCTTTATTTTACATAAAGAGCCGAGAAATAATTTAACAACATCACCACATCGATCAATGTGGTTAATAGATCTTTAATCGATTTAAAGTTTAATACTTTTTAAATAAAAATTATAGATATATAATTTTGTTTGCACGGATTTTGACCTAACTAAATCTTTTTTTAGAAATAAAAGTATTGTAAAATAATCTCACGCGCGAGAATGGCGGAACAGGTAGACGCGCACGTTTAAGGGGCGTGTTGGGAGACCAGTGCGGGTTCGATTCCCGCTTCTCGCACCAATTAAAAAAATTACCCTTTCATTGATTTGAATGAAAGGGTTTTTTAATTGTATTTTTTAACAAACATTTAGACATGCTTTTAATGAATATGATAAAGAAGTTAACCGTTTCTCTTCTTGTTCAAATACCATTAAAGAATCTAATACATAATAAATTATGTTTTGCAATTTCAAATCTTCTTTATTTGGTTTATCTGTAAACATTGCATCAAAATATTTATCTAAAAGAAATAAAGCTAAAAAGAATACCTTAATATTATCTAATGGTAGAAAACCATTAAGTTCATCATAGGTAAGTAAAGATGTAATGTGATCGATTAAAAGTTCTTTTCTCTTGTTCACATTTTAATTTTAAAATAAATATTTTATATTGGCGATATGTTTGATTTATTTTAGTTGTTAATCTAAATCATCTGCAACATCTAAACTAGATGATTTCTTTTCTTTAATTTCAGATACACCAGCTTCTGTTGTTATAAATAATGCAGAGATGCTAGCAGCATTTAATAATGCGCTACGAGCAACTTTTGTAGGATCTACTATTCCTTCATCAAACATGTTTACCCATTTACCATTTTTAGCATCAAAACCAAAATTTGCTTTTTGTCTAAGTTGCTTTGATAAAATAGAATCCCCATTATATCCTGCATTTTCTGCTATTTGAATTAATGGTGCAGATAAAGATTCAAGGACAACAGATATTCCTTTTTGAACATCTTGATTTGGATCTTTTAAACTCTTTTTAAGTTCTTTATAAGCACTAATTAAAGCAGCTCCACCTCCTACTACTATACCTTCACTTACTGCAGCTTTGGTTGCATTTAATGCATCTTCGATTCGAAGTTTCTTTTCTTTTAATTCTGATTCAGTTGTAGCACCAACTTTAATAACAGCAACGCCTCCTGTTAATTTAGCTGCTCTTTCTTCATATCGTTTCTTATCATATTCACTAGTAGCATTACTTGCTTGAGCATTGAGTTCTTTGATACGAGCTTCTACTTTTTCTTTATCACCTTCTCCATCGATGATAGTTGTATTATCCTTTGTGACTGTGATCTTTTTAGCTCTTCCTAAATCTTCTAAAGTTATATCTTTAACTTCCATATTTAAATCTTTAGAGAAGAATTTTGCTCCAGTTAATATAGAAATATCTTCTAAGATATTCTTTTGGTTGTCTCCAAATTCTGGAGCATTGGTTGCTACAACATTAAATGTACCTCTTAATTTGTTGACAATGAGAGTAGATGTAACATCATTATCAATATCATCTGAGATAATAAGTAATGGTTTATGTGTTTCAACTACTTGTTGAAGGACAGGTAATAGATCTTGGATGTTTGATATTTTTTGATCGGTTACAAGTACATATCCGTTTTCAAGTTCAGAGATCATCTTATCTCGATCTGTGACCATATAAGGAGAGATGTAACCTTTATCATATTGAAGACCTTGAACAACTTCGGTGGTTGTTTCAAATCCTTTAGATTCATCTACTGTTATAACACCGTTTCTACCAACTTTTTCCATGGCTTCAGCGATTTCATTTCCAATCTCACTAGATGAAGATGAAATTGTTGCTACGCTTGCTATATCCTTGGTGGTGTTAATTAGTTTTGTATTACTGAGGAGATATTCACCGACTGATTTGGCCGCTTTTTCAATACCTTCTCTTAAAAAGACTGGGTTTGCTCCTTTATTAACAAAATCGATTCCTTTATGAATCATCGATTGAGCAAGTACTGTAGCGGTGGTTGTTCCATCTCCTGCAGTATCATTAGTTTTATTTGCTACTTCATATACGAGTTTGGCACCCATATTTTCATAGTTATCTTCAAGTTCAATCTCTTTTGCAATAGTCACTCCATCGTTTGTAATAAGAGGTGAACCATATCCTTTATCTAAAACAACATTTCTACCTTTTGGACCAAGAGTTATCTTTACTGTATCTGCAAGAACATCAACTCCTTTTACCATTTTGCTTCTTGCATCTTTTCCATATTTAATTTGCTTTGCCATTTAAGTTTCCTCCTTTTTTATTCCACGACAGCTAAAATATTTTCTTCTTTAATCAAAAGAAATTCTTCATCATTATTTACATAAGTAGTTGTTGAGAATTCTTTGTATATAACTCTTTTATTTACTTCTAAATTCTTATCCTTAACTTCTGGACCAACAGCAACGATAATTGCTTCGTTTCCTTCCTCTTTTTTTGTAGTTTGAATAATAATTTTTCCAATTTTCTTTTCATCTTTAAAAACATCTTTTTTAATAACTATATAATCTTTTAAAGGCTTTACCATAACCTTACCTCCTTTGAACAACAATAGTATAGATAGAATAATTAGCAAAATCAACTATAGAGTGCTATTTTTTTAAAACTGTTGAAATTTAAGTTAAAAAAATATTTAATTTTCATCCATCTTAAAATACAAAAATTTTAAATTTTGCTTATAAATAACTTCAAAATATTGCATTTCTGCACACTTATTTTAAAAATTATTTCTTTTTATTACTGATATTAAATAGAAAGAATAGTAAAAGTGCACCAATAACTGCTAGTGCAAGTGATAATCCAAGAACTACCCAAAATCCATATGATGTGTCTGCTAGAGGCATATTTATCATATTCATTCCATAAATAGACGTAATGAGCGTAGGTATGCTAATAACAATTGAGACGATAGTTAAAACTCTCATAGTTAGGTTCATGTTATTATTAATAACACTTGCAAAAGCATCCATGAGATTAGATGAAACTTCCATATAAACAGTACACATTTCAATAGCTTGGTTAATTTCTACTTCAGTATCATCCATTAGATCGGCATCTTGCTCAAATTGTCGATAGGATTTAGATTTTATAAGTTTAGCAAGCACCGCTTTATCAGCTGTTAAAGCAGTGGAGAAATAAACAAAAGTATTATTTAAATCCATCAATTCAAGTAGTTCTTTGTTTTTATATGAGCCTCTAATTTTATGTTGAATTACGCTCATACGATTGTTTATATTTTTAAGACAATGAATGTAGTCTGTAGCTAAACTACTAATAATATATAATGTTGTTCTTTGATGTTTGTGAGGTTCAACTACTTTAACCTTTTTAAGCAAATCTTTAATTAAATTTGTCTTCTTTTTACATATTGTCACATAATATTTATCATTAAACACAATAACAAAAGGAATTGTTGAATAATAAGGTACGCCTTCTTCATGTTTTTCAACATATGGAGTATCTAAAACTATTAAAGAATCACCATCTTCTTTATCAGTACGAGCGGCTTCTTCTTCATCGAGCGCACACAATAAAAATTCAGCTGAAATTTTTGTTAAATTACTAATTTTTAAAATGTTATCCTTTGTAGGATTAGATATATGAATCCAAGAACCTTCTTCAACAAATTCTAATTCAGCATCCTGAAACTTTTGTGTTTTGAGAACTTTTTTTTCTTCTTTGTATACTGTGTACATGTCAAAATTATAGTTTATTGGGGCTTTGAAAGCCAATTAATTTAGGTTTTTAAAAATAAACATTAAAGTTATATTTATATAAATCACATTCTTTTTAACAAAAAGTCTGCATTACCTAAATTAATTTATAAATTAAAGTCATACATGATTATTTATCAAAATCATCTTTATCAGATTTAACAAATATACCAAGAATATTACTTAATAACATCATAAAAACAATCGCTATTGGCCATACAATCCAAGTTAATTTCCAGTCTGTACTTATAAAACTCCACATAAAATAGGAATATATTACAGTGAGCCAATAAGGAGCCCAAAGTGGTCCCATAACCCTGCTGGCGCTCCCATATTTTGCTTTGTATGTTCTAGTATAATCATCTTCTTCAAGTAAGTGTATATAGCTACGTTGTCTCCAAAATGTTGTGACTACTATAAATGTTCCAAGAGCAGCTAAAACAAGCATCACAGTAACACCGATTATTGGTAGCATACCTTCGTTATCAATTAGCATCATTATAGGTGGAATACAAGCACCCAAAATAATTAAAACAATTCCTTCAGCCATGAAAGCCACATACTTAGCTTTAGACTCTTTTCTTAACTTGTTTAAAACTCCATCTACTCCATAAGATAGATTGATTGGATCTCTATAAATATGTTTATAATCAAGGATTTTATATCCATAATAAATGAAAATAAACAAAGCTAGAGCTAAAAATACCACAAGTATTGATACACCAACTCCTAATGCTAAAGCCAAAGATATTACATAACCGCCACGTTCAGTTGCGAGATTGCATAAATATATAGGAACAATAGGCGACAAGACACATAAAACACCTGCTAATGCAATCATAGTAGATGTTTTCTTAACCACATCTAAATATTCTCTTGCTTCTTCTAAAGAAATAGTACGTACTTCTTTTTCGGTATATTCGTTTGTCTCTATACCTTTTGTAGATGATTCAATATTATCATCTAATAAGTAATCTGTTGTTACATTAAACAACTTGCTTATAGCAATAATCTTATCTAAATCAGGAATAGCTCCAGCACTTTCCCATTTAGAAACTGATTGCCTTGATACTCCAAGCTTGTTGGCTAGCTCTTCTTGAGACCAACCATTCTTTTTTCTTAAATCAATTAATTTATCTGCAAAAATCATATTTAAATTCTCCTTACTATATATAAAATAACAATACTTATAACTACTTTTTTTCTAATCATGTTTAATAATACTTAAAATTGTCATAATCATAATATTTATGAAGATAATTAAATACAAACATTATTAAACTTTTCTAATTAAAAATACATTTCATGTAACTTGCCCTCCTTTGTTACATGAATTAAATTAGCAAAAGAAATAGTTGCATTCTACCAATGGCAATTGGAAATTTGACAACCAATGAGTGCAAATAGTCATAATTATAATGTAAAGAGAAATTAACATTGTCGAATTTTTCGAATCTTTCATTAATATAGGTACATTTTATGGTTTACTATAATATTAATTCTTACTAAATGCTTTAATCATTAATTCATTTAGTTTCTCAACAAATTCTTTTTTGTCTTTTATTTCAAATCCTTCAAGAAGTAGTGCTTCATCATATAGAACAGAACTATATTTCTTCACATCTTCATCATTTGCTTCAATATTTTTTATTGCTTTAAATAATTCGTGGTTTGGATTTATCTCAAGAGTTTTGGTTGCTTTAGGTGTAGGCCTATCTGTAAATGCACTCTCATCTTCTAAGACATTTTCCATATTTAAAGACAAGCCATTAGATGTTGTTATACATACAGGAGAATCCACTAACTTAGTAGAAAAGGTTACATTGTCCACTAATCCTTTTAAACCTTCTTTTAAGTTATCTATTACTCTTTTGTTTTCGGCAATTAATGTTTCAATGTTACTCTTTTCATCTGCACTTAATTCATTATTATCAATAGCTGCAATATTTTTAAATTGAATTTTGTCATATTCTCTTAACATACCAATTGCAAATTCATCGATGTTTTTATCAAGCAATAATACATCTATGCCATCGTTTCTATATTTTTCCATTTGTGGAAGCATTCTTATAGATTCAATTGTTTTTCCAGAAGCATAGTATATGTATTTTTGATCTTCTTTCATTGATTCTTTATATTGTTTAAAAGAAATTGGTACTTCACTATTTAAAGATGAATAAATTAATAGTTCTTCTAATAAATCTTTTTTCATTCCATATGTAGAATAAATACCATACTTAATATGATCACCAAAAGTAGCAAAAAATTTCATATATTTATCAAATTCTTCATCCTTTAATTCTTTTAGTTTATCAATTATTTTCTTTTCGATGTTGTCGTTTATTTTTCTTAAGACTGGTGAATTTTGTAGCATTTCACGAGATATATTTAAAGAGAAATCGTCACTATCAACAATACCTTTGATAAACTTAAGATAATCTGGTACCAACTCCTTACATTTTTCTTTGATGAATATTCCTTTTGAATATAGATCTAATCCTTTTTCATAATTTTCAGAATATAAATCATATGGAGCATGTGATGGAATATAAATTAGTGCATTATATGTAATAACTCCATCTACATTTATAAATAACGAACAAAGAGGATCATCATAATCTGCAAATTTATCTTTATAGAAATCATTTAATTCTTTATCCTTAACATCCTTTTTGTTCTTTTTCCATAAAGGAATCATTGAGTTAAGTGTTTTATCCTCTGTGACTTCTTCAGTTTCACCTTCAATCTCATTCCCTTTCTTATCAAGTTTTGGCTTAGTAGAGGTTTCTAACATCCTAATTGGATATCTAATGTAATCACTATATCTTTTTACAAGATCTTCAATAGTGTAGTAGTTTAAAAATCTTGAGTATATCTCATCGTTTGTATCATCTTTTAGATAGATTTTTATTAGTGTTCCATTGTTGTCTTTATTTATCTCTTTTATAGAGTATGTGTCTACTCCGTTACTTGTAAATAAATATCCTTTTTTAACATCTGGTGATTTTGTATAAACTTCTACGTTTTTACCAACCATGAAAACACTATAAAAACCAACACCGAATTGACCAATTATATTTAGATCTTTTGTTTCACCTTCTTTTAATTTTTTAACAAACTCTTTAGATCCACTTTTTGCAATCGTTCCAAGGTTATTGATGATATCTGCTTTAGACATACCTATTCCATTATCTTCAATAGATAACCATTTTTCTTCGTTATTGATATTAATTCTTATCTCATAGTCTAAAGAAGGATATTTGTCTCCACTCGTTAATTGCTTATATTTATATTTATCAATTGCATCACTAGCATTAGATATTAACTCTCTTAAAAATATATCTTTATTGGTATAGATAGAGTTAACCATTAAATTTAATAACTCTTTCGACTCAGTTTGAAATTCCTTAATTTCTTCCATGTTTGCATACCTCCGTGTAATGGTTATATTATATATTTCCTTATTTAGCAATTGCAACTATTGAGTGCTAATTAATAAAAAATCTTGTTTTTGTTTATCTTTGAAATAGTTATAAATTAAATATTCTATCTCAATGCCAATGCTATATAATCTTTACATGGATATAAAAGAAACTAATTATATTTATAAAGAAAATCCAAATTCCAAAATAAGTGTAGTATTTATTCATGGAATTTGTGGTACACCATCTTTTTTTAACTTCCTTATAAATTCATTAGGTGAAGACATTTCATACTATGCCTTGGTATTAAAAGGACATGGAGGAACTACTTTTCAATTTAGAAAAGGAAATAAAAAAGCATGGTTGAGTCAGATAGAAGAAATTATTAAATACCTTGAATCTAGGAATCAACAAATAATATGTGTTGGACACTCTATGGGATGTCTTCTTAGCATCAACCAAGCTATTAAATCTAAATCAATTAAATATATTATGTTAATATCTCCTCCAATGTATACACATCTACCACCATCAACATGTATAAACAATATTAAGTATATATATTTTAAAAATAGCAAATCTTTAAAAGCTAAAGCTTTTAAAAAACATTGTGGAGTAAAATTATCTAAAAATCCATTCGCATATCTTGTTTGGATTCGCCCTTTACTTGGTCTATTATCTTTAATTCGTTGGACAAGAAAAAATATAAAACAATTAAATACTCCAGCCGTTGCTTATCATATATTTAAAGATGAATTGGTATCTAATAAAACATATAAGTTCTTAAAGAAATATCCAATTGTAAATTTAAATGTTTTAGATAAATCTTCACATTATTTTATACATGAAGAAGAGGAGCCAATACTAAAAGCTAAACTAAATGAATTTATAAATAATTTAAAATTAGATTAAATTTAAATATTAAGATTTATTTAATAATGAGCAAGTTTGAATAACTCTTTGTTTTAATGATTCTGGTACTTCTTCATAGCATTCAAATT
>CAZJPX010000025.1:0-10832 GCA_964548325.1 uncultured Staphylococcaceae bacterium | reverse complement strand
AAAATGTTTTATGGCTGTATTTTTACATACAGCCATAAGATTTCATCTATATAATGCTTTTAAAATATTAAGGGTATTATTCATAAAGAAGTTGTATTTAGAAAGGAGGATAATGCCCAACAACACCAAAAGCAATTATATAAAACATTTTCATAAACCATTATTTTGCAAAAATTACCCTGCAAAACTACTGTTTTTTAACAAATTATTTACTTTTAACAACAGCTTCATCTAATGTAAGAATTGTTGATCCAATAGTTATTTTAGATGAACTTTCAGTTTCTGTATTTTGTGATTCATCTTCATCATCAGTAGAAGTTTCTGTTGAAGTTTTCCATTCCTCACTTAAAGTATCATAAGCTTCTTTCCGCGATAGATATGAAGGAACCAAGAAACATATTGCAAATATTCCACAAATTAATAACGAACCTGCAACTAGTGAAATTGTAATAATTCTTTTTGTTTTTTTACTAATAGTCATAATTATTCCTCCTTGCTACCAGTTTTTCTTTTTTTAGAAGCAGTGCTCTTTTTAGTTTCAGTAGGTGTCTTATTAGTAGTTTTTTCACTAACTTTTTGTGTCTCAACATTTTCATCTTTTGTTTCATCTACTGGTTCTGTTCCTAATGCGATAATTGTTTCTGCTAATGTTACATTTACTGGTTCTGTTGTAGATTCGATTGCTGTTTCTATTTGTGTTTGAGGAACCTCATTGATTTGAGTATTGGTAGATGATTCAGCAGTTGTTTGAGAAACAAGTTCTGTTTCTTTTATTTTCCAAAATGTATTTAAAACAAGTAATGCTGCCCACAAAAACACTTCGGTAACGATTATTGCATCAAGTGTATAAAGAAGTGGTTGCCACCAGCTCCATGAAGGAATAGAAACAGAAGAGACATAAGTATCACCATCATCTGGATTCAATAAATATTGTTTTTCATTATAATCAGCTCTCAACCATGTATATAATAGATGTTTTGCAATTTCTCTAATTCTGTTTTGTAGACGGGCTGTCGAACCAGTTTGGGAGTAAACTAAACCACTTGTGCCAACAGAAACATTCATACCAAGATCTCCACCAGCTCTAACAAAAGCATCGAGATATTCATCAGTATAAATATAATCTGTGACTGCGATTCCTTTAAAGTCCCACTCTCTTCTTAAAACACCAGTTAATAATCCTTCTGTTGTTTCTGAATGTTCTGCACCTATACCTTGATAGGTAGTCATAACACCAAGTGCCTCGGCTTCAACAATTGCTTCTCTAAATGGTTTTAAATAAACTTCACGAAGTGCTTGTTCAGTGAGCCAGATACTATCTCCTTCTGCACCATATAAGGTGAAATGTTTAAGGATTGAATATCTACCAGTCTTATTTAATCCATCAACTGCATTAGCAATTGTTTGACCGGCAAGTAATGGATCTTCTGATGGAGATTCGTTGTTTCTTCCAAACCAAGCAGAACGATGTGAATCTATTGCCCATCCCCAAAGACCGTTAACACCAACCGATTTCATCTCATTTCCAAATGATTTTCCAAAATCATATGCGAGACGTTTATTCCAAGTAGAACCAAGTACACTAATTGCTGGATATCCTGTTCCACGAGGTGCATCGGTGAATCCTTTAATCTGTGATGGTCCATCGTAATCATATAATATAGGTTTACCAACTGAATCTATAGCAGGATTAACACTGTAGTAGTTGTTAATTTGACCTAATACTTCAGACATTGTCAATTGATCTAAAACATCTTCCCAAAGAGGATCATCATAATCTGCTCCAAGTTGTTCACCATCTTCTGTGACAATTCCATTTTCTGCTAATAATATTCCATAGTCATCTCCCCAACTTGGATATGATGTATCAACAGCATCTCCAAATGCATCAACTGTCGCATTATCCCACTCAGTAGATCTACTATCTGGATAAATGGTGGTCCCAGTAACTTGTGCAGATGGAGTAGCTGCACGTGAGACATTTAAACTTTCCCATTCATCAAGAGAATAGAAATCTTCTCTTGTAAACCAAGGGATATTTGGATCAAAGCTTCCGTCTTTTTCTGTTCCATCGATTGGAGTTAAATCTATCGTGTCTTCTCCAGTGAATAAATTACCAACTTCATTGCCAGTTGTTGGATCAGTTTCTATTGTAATTGTAGAGTCGACATTGAATGTGAATGTACCTTCTCTTTCCTCGCCATCATAAGTAACATTTCTAACTGTATGTGAATCGGTTCTAAAACTAAGTTTATATTCACCTTCTTCCAACTCATAACCTTTAAATCCGTTGTTGTTTTCATCATAACAATCGTAAGAAGCAAAATCATATGGATCGATACTAATTGTTAATGTTTCCATTTGATTTGGATCAAGCTCAATTGTTTTATCAAATCCTGCAAGTTGAACTGCTGGTTTTTCAATTTCACCATCAGTATATGGAGTTTCAACATAGATCTCTACTACTTCTCTTCCTGTATACTCACCAGTGTTTGTGATATTAACAGTAAAAGTTATTTCTTCTTCATCGGTAAACGAGCTATTTTCATCAATTGAAATATTAGTTACTTCATAATCAAATGTTGTGTAAGACAAACCAAATCCAAATGGGTATTGAACAACACCATCATATCCAGTGCCATATTCATTTGATATATCATCCCAATATCCTTCAGCATCAGCCGTTTCATACCATCTATATCCAACATATACACCTTCTAAATAATCGATGTATGTTCTTGAGTAGTCTGAGTATGTACTAGATACAAAGTAGTTAGCAGGATTGGTATACAAATCGTATGCATAGGTATCAGTTGCTCTTCCTGATGGAGATGTGTCTCCATATAATAAACCAGGAATTGCACTAGCAGCCCTAGTACCAGTAAATCCAACCATCAAAGCAGCATCAATACCTTCGATTGTTTCAAGTTGACCAAGCTCCATAACATTGGCTGAGTTGATGATAACAATAGTGTTTTCAAAATTAGCACCAACATATGTTAATAAATCAATTTCTTCTGTAGATAGCTCTAAATAATGTTTAGTGTAATCACTATAAACACCACTTCCAACTTTTGGTTGATAATCTTTGTAAGTGAGTGGGTTTCCGCTCTCTCCTGTCATTCTTGAAATTACAACAAGAGCGGTATCAGAATAATCTAAAGCATTGTTTAAAATACTATCTGAGTAATACGACATTGGAGGTTCAGTTAGATTCATGAAAGTAGAAATATGAGAACTACTAGCAACAGCATTTTCTCTAAATGGAGTGTAGTAGTCAAAGTACATATCATATAATTCTTCGTTATACTCAATGCCATAATCAATTAATGCATCATAGATATCAACATTGGTTGAAAAATCATTTTCTTCTGGTCTAACTCCACCAGATGCATTACGGCCAACACTACCATATATCCAATCAACAGAGTGCCACCCAAACACATTGACTTTTGTATCTTCCTCTTTATTTAAAGGAAGAGTCTCGTTCTCATTTCTTAAAAGAACAGATCCTTCTTCAATTATTTGTTTTGATAGTTCTTGTCCTTCTGCGCTTGTTAATTCATATGCTTCTTCATTAACAATTGGTGGACTAAGCAGTGAACTTATTTGGCTATCATAACGAAAAAGAATGATGTTTGCAGCTATGAGAGCACCAGCTAAAACTGCCATACCTGCAAAATTAAGTGATAATTTTAATGATTTTCGCATTATTATATTTCTCCTTATATTTACGATTTTTTTAGGAAGACACAATAATTAAGCAACTATTATTGTGTCTTCGATTGATGTTTTATAAATTATAAATTTTTAAGTTTATGCATTTTAAGTAGCAGTACTGATGATACAGGTATCAAATCCGATTAAAACAGCACTCCATCTATTGGCTTCATTTTCATTGTATGAAACATCAACGCGGATTGTGTTTTCACCTTCTTCTAAAGTAACATTACCAAAGTCAAATAATATTTTATTATTTTCATTACGCATAACTGATGAGCTGTTTGCTACATTAGTAAATGCTGGAAGAACTTTGTCTGTTAAATCAACTTCATCAGAGCCATTAATCGTAATATCAAGAACATTATCTAAATTCATATCTTGAGGATCATAATTTTCCCAACCTGATGTTGATGTTTGATAGACCTTGCCATTAAACAATTCCATACTGAGGTTGTAAGTTCCAGCTTCAACTGCATCAGTAGTGAATGTAATATAACCTGACTCATCTGAACCTAAATCAAACTCTACTAATGTATTACTAGCATCATTACTACGTGAGGTTCCACCTTCATATGTAGCATCTTCTGCATACAACACCATATTTGCAGTGCGTGTAACTGAAGAAGTTAATATACTACCAGTTGATAATTCATAAGAAGCTGTGATTACATATGTTTTTCCAAACTGTGCGGTAGTTTCACTTACTTCTAATCCATCTTCATCTGTTATGGTTACTTCATATACAGTAGAATCAAGTTCAATTGTTTCTTCATCATATTTTCCATAGACTGTCAAATCAAGTGAGGTTAAATCATCGCCTGCTTTTAGAGTAAATGAATCATCGATTGAAATTGAATCTGGATCACCTCTAACATAAACTTGATATGTTGTGCTTACATCACCATATGTAACTGTGACATCTTGATAACCTGGACTACTATCGAATGAAGTTGTGTAGTTATTGCAGACATACCCACTTGTTCCATCAGCATAATTTACTTTTAATAATAATCCTCTCATATCGAGTGAATCACCTTCATTGTAGGTTGTTACCCAAGGCATAGTTTCAACTTCGATTGAAGAAATTGAGGATTCATCTTTTGGATTTGCGGCATCAAATTGAATGTAATCGATGTTAAATGAGCCTGGATTGCTCCAACGATTTAATAATCCACTCTTACTAGAGCCGAGCGTAAATACAAGTTCGTTTGCTCCATTTTGTAAAGTTACATTTGTTAATTCGATGACACTGAAATTCTTTAAGAATGTACCAAGAGATCCTGTATATCCAATTAGATCAGTGAATACAGCAGTATCAGGAATTGAAACTTCTTCCCCGTTAACTGTTAAATCAATCGTATCATTAACAGCATTAGGAATTTGATCATAATAAGATGAATTTCCTAATCCATAATCTTCACTTGTGTCTGCGGCAGTGTTATAACATAACATACTTCCAGCATTAAAACTTAAATCATATGTGCCGGCTAATGCATAAACAGTAAATGTTAATGTTCCTCCAGAATATGAACTTCCATCACTTGTATATGCAAGACCCATAGATGTATCAAAATAACCGTGTGAATGATTTTCTTGAAGTTGAGCAACACCATTTGAAACTGCATCTTCAGCTTCATATTTAAATGAGGTTGCACTACCTGTGGTATATGTTTCAGTATCAGTAATAGATGCGTTTTCAACTAAAGCTACAGTAACTACATATGTTGATTCTCCTTGGATGTAACTCTCACTAACAGCAGAGCCATCTTCAGTTGAAATTGAAACTGTGTATAAATCTGAACTAAGAGTACTTGTTTGTCCAGTGTTTAAAGTTCCAGAAACTGTTGGCGTGATTGTTGATACTTCCATGCCTACTTGAAGAGTCCACGAAGAATCAATTGCAATCGATACATATTCTTGAGCTTCGACTATAATTTGATATGAAGTGTAAACAGTAACACTACCTTCGGTATATGAAATATTAACATCTTTTGTTCCGGCAGTATCCATATCAGGTGTCTCGACCACATAACCTGTTACAACAGCTGTTGAATCATCATCATAGGTTGCGGTGATTTCTAAACCAGAATACCTAAATGATTCACCAACATTAAATGTGGTTTTGTTTGGAAGTGATGTGACTGCGATGCTTACAAGTGTAGCAGAATCTACAACACTTGGCGTTGGATCATCTGAATCAGTAGTTTCACTACAAGAGATTAAAGCAGCTATAGAAAAAGCTGTTGATAAAGCAACCAACAAGGTTGCAAATGATTTAATTTTTTTACCCATATTATTATTTCCCTCCTTTATTAGAAATTTTGGTAAATAAAAAATTATTATTGATATCTTTAGATATCAGAAGTTCATATGCAATATATTATTCTTAACTTGTATGTTTTAATTCCTAGTTGGTTTTCAATTTGTTGGGAAAATAGCACTTACATTAAATAGACCATCTTCCACTTTGATAATCAATTCTCCACCATACTTTTCAACCAACATATGGACAGATTTCATACCATAACCGTGGTTGGTTGTATCATTTTTTGAAGTGGTAGGTAGATTTCCATTAAATTTAATCTTTCCTTCATATTTGTTATAGATATGGAAGAAGCTTCCTTTTTTACTTTTTGAGATATTTAAACCAATGATTCTTTTCTTGGTAGGTAAGTTTTTAACCGCATCTATTGCATTATCGAGCAGATTTCCAAACATCGAATATATTTCTGCTTCAGAAAACATATTGATCGCTTCTCCATCTGCAATACAAGAAAACGATATTTTATTTTTAGTACATA
The DNA here is from genome assembly GCA_964548325.1 of uncultured Staphylococcaceae bacterium. GTDB lineage: Bacteria > Bacillota_I > Bacilli_A > RFN20 > CAG-826 > Onthovivens. The sequence goes on along the minus strand of CAZJPX010000025.1, from coordinate 4,308 downwards.
CAAAATTTTTCTCAGTTAGAACAATATCCAATGCTTTGTTACCTGTTTTAATATTTGAATCATAAATATAAATAGCTTCTTCTAATTCTTTTAATTGTTCTTCAGATAGATTTTGATTCACTTTAAACTGTCTTATTTGATGTTTTAAATCATGTGCTTTTATATTTATTAAATCTATACTATCTTTCATAACTTGATATTGTTTTTCTTGATTATCCACCATCCTTTGAACGATAGCTAAATCATTTTCAATATGTTTAACATATAAACTATTAAATAGTAGATATATAACAAAAATACATCCAAGAATATTATAAATATCTAATAGTATCACATATCCCTTATCTAGGTTATCACTAGAGTACCAGGAGACAATAGTACTTGCCAATATTCCAAAGACAATTGTGACAATAGATATAATAAATAAATAACTATTTTTAACGAGTAGTTCTTTTTCAATATTTAAGATGAAATGAGTTAATAAGAACATAAAAAAATAAATGATTAAATATATAATCAAATAGAAAATAATTATTATTGAACTGTTTGCAAGAGACACTTGTCCACTACCATATGAGAAAAATGGTAAGTAATTCCAAATACCTCCAACATCGACAAGTGCTGAAGATGTACCTGTATATAAACCACTTCCAACTAAAAATATTTCATATGCTTGATTTGCAATATGTTGAACAGCATACCCAAATAAAGCAATAAACAACGCAGATTTGAAATTCGTATCACAGCATACAAATATGGCAACAGCACTAGCGATAAACATGGTAAAAAATAAAATCGAAGCAATAAATAAATTAGATGTACAAGGAAGCATAAAAGCCACTCCATAACAAATGAGTAGACCAAGAGGAATTCTAAAATACAGTTTCTTTCTTGGTAATAGTTTTGAAATTAAAAGGGACTCAGCAATAATTAGCTCAGTCATAAATAAAGCTTTATACCAAAAAAATGTATCAGCTGCGTAGTATAACATTTAGCTACCCCACACCTCTAACCACTCGGCTAGAGCTTTTAAAAACCCTTTCTTTCTTTGTCTACTAATGTTAATTAGGTCGTTCCTACAAACAAGTGATGTTTGAGAGACATCACTGACATATCTTAAATTGACAATCGCATAGTTGTTGCATCTATAAAATCCAAAATCTGATAATTCTTGTTCAGTTTTAGATAAAGTAGCTGTAAATTCAAATTCACCTTCAATCGTATGCCAAATTAATGTGTGTCCTCTCACTTCGACATAATAAATATCCTTAACACTAAATATTTTATTGACACCTCGTTTAACCATTATAGTTACAGTTTTATCTGCTTTTTTTCTTTTATTTAAGGTCTTAATTATTCTATTCATTTTAACTTCAAAAATTTCATAAGTTAAAGGTTTAACAATATAATCGAATGCTTCTACCTCATATGCTTTAATCGCAAATTGTGACATATGAGTTATAAATACAATTAAAACATATTCATCTATTGCTCTAATTTTATGAGCTACTTCTAATCCATTAATTTTTGGCATATCAATATCTAGGAAGATAATTGAATACCCTCCTTTATATTTCTCTAAGAAAGATATTCCATCAACATAATGTTTGATTTTATATTCATCATTAAAATTTTGATATTTAAAATACCTTTCTAGCTTAGAAGTTAAATCTAAAGCTTCTTCGTTTACATCTTCGACAATTCCAATTTTTATCATATTATATGTTTAAAAAGAAACAAACGAATTATGCGAAAAAACTGCTTAATGTTATTATACGCTTTTGATTCTACATAAATAAAGAATTATACAATTAAATACATAATGCAATTTGTATAAGATTAATAACTAATAAACCATGAAAATATGATATTTATTTTCAAAAACAATGCAAATCTCGTATATTTTTTAAAATTTATAAATATAAATATTATTGTTAACTGACTGGAATGATATAAAAACCAAGAACAACAATAGAAGATTCATTCCATCTATTTAATTGGGTTTCATCTGCAGTGAATGTAATAGAAAGATCTAAAGTTGTCTCTTCAGTTAAGCTAAATTGAGCTAAATCTACATTAACAACAGAATCAGGTCCAAGCCACTCTTGCATACTACTATAAGTATCTCCACCCTCAACTATAACATCATCAGATATTGCTACATCAGTGCCACCTAATGAAATACTTATAAGTCCATTAAGTTTAAGTTCTGGATATGTAGTATAAGAACCGTAAACATATAAATTAATCATGTCCATGGATATTACATAGCTATTACTTGGAAGTACTATAACAGGGAATGTAATTGTAGCAGTTCCATCATTTGTCATATTTATTTCCATGTAGGTATGTCCATAGTTTGTAGTGACGGATGGAAGGTTTGTTCCAGTAAAGTCTTTAACATCATATGTGTATCTTGTTACCGTATAATTTTGTGAATAAGTAATCGATGTATCTTCATTATATGTAATTTCGATTGTATAAGTATCAAATCCAGCATTCCCGGTAACGACTTGGCCGTTTTGTTTTGCAACTACTGTATATCTAGATTCAGCAAGTGTGCTTTCTACTCCTGTGGAAAGAGATGCAATCACAGGAACCGATAAATTAGATAAATCATCATAGAAATTTAATTCATAACTATCATCAATTCTAATTGAATCTGGAGCAGTAACAACTGTGATATCAAATGTCGTAGTATATCCATAATCATCATATGTGACAGTTACAGTTTTTGTTCCGGCTGTAGATGTATCAACACTAGAAATTGAATAGGTATGATCAAGAATCAGTCCGGTTGAACCATCATCGTAGACAGCATTAATTTCTAAACCTGTGGAATCAAATTCAGAATCAACAAGGTATGATGTTATATCTGGCAAACTTGCAACTTCAATACCAACTATTGATTTTGGATCTGCTCCATCAATTCTTAAATAGTCCACATTAATTGAAGGTGAATTTCCCCATCTATTTGTTTGCCCAATTGTACTTTCTATTAAAGTTATGGTCACTGTATTAGATCCAATATTTAGTGGAACATTTGCTAGTCTAATAAGTTGAAATCCATCAGTTCCAAGATAATAGGTTAAACCATCAACACGTAATCCAAGATTATGAACAGCAGTATCATCAATTTCATAATCTGTACCATTAACATTAAGTTCTGTCACTGTATTTAGAGCTAAATCATTTTGATCATAATAATGACCAGTTCCATCTTCTAGATAATGTTCACTTGTTTCTGCAGCTGTATTATAAACATATGAATTAGTAGCAGATAATGAGATATCATATGTTCCAGCTTCTGTAACAGTAAAATTGAAGATTAATGATCCTAACATTATATCTCCACCAGTTGTAGAGTATGCACATTCTACATTATAGTTGGTGCCTAATTTTATATCTCCAGTTTTACTAGCATCTTCTGCTTCAAATTTTAATGTTCTAACTTCATCATAAATCGCAGCATTTTCATTATATTCAGCAACAATATAACCAACTGTTGGTTCACTCATCACACCACTCATATTGGAGTAGATAGAATACTCACTTGAACTTAAAAGTGATGTGTTACCATTTTCATATACTGCATATACGGGTACATATAAATCATCAATGTTATCACCTACACTAACTGTGAACTCATCTGATATAGAAAGATCGACAATAGGATTGTCATATACTGTGATGTTAAATGATGTAGTAACTGTCACTTCATCTTCAGTATATGAGACAATAACTTCTTTTTCTCCAGCAGTAGACATGTCCGGAGAAGATAATGTGTATTCGCCATATGTAATTGGTTTGCTTGTTCCTCCATAATAATATGCAGTAACTTCAAGTCCAGCTCTTCTAAAACTAGAATTAACAGCATACTCTAATGTGGTTGGTAATGATGTAACTTCAATACTTGATAAAACTCCTTCTTGTTCATCAGAACAAGATACAATCATTGTCGTTGCTAAAAAAGTTGTTAATAAGAATGGTAATACACCAAAGTATTTAAATTTTCTACGCATTTTAATTAGTCCTCCTTTTTGGATTCGTTATGAAAACTTTAATAAATTTATAATTTATTAAATTAGTCGATAACAACTTTTAATTCCTACTTGGTTGTTTTGAATTCTTATTTAGTTGGTTTGCAATATCTTCAATAATCTAACCTTGTTCATATTGTCATTAGATTTATTAATTTATCATTAATATTTAACTAGCCTGTTAAGTAATTTTACTTGACATCTAATGTTGGTTTATTAAAATATACCTAGTTAAGGAGAAATTATTATTTATGGCAGTAAAAATTAG
>CAZJPX010000024.1:0-11269 GCA_964548325.1 uncultured Staphylococcaceae bacterium | reverse complement strand
GAAAATATTTTATGAACAAAGAGGTTAAATACGCAGTAATAGCCTGTGCTGGAAGGGGCACTAGATTTTTACCTATCACAAAAGGTGTAGCAAAGGAGATGTGTCCAATAGTAGATAAACCAACTATTGATTATATCGTTGATGAATGTATAGATAGTGGAATTAAAGATATTGTTTTAATCGTATCTAAAGATAAAGTAGATATTCTTAAAAGATATTATTCTATAGACAAAGAATTTGAAGCAGAACTTAATAAAGCAAACAAACTAGAAGAAAAAGAACTGATTCATCACATCGGATCTAAATGTAAGGTACATCTAGTTCTCCAAAAAGAAATCAATGGATTAGGTGCAGCTGTATATCTTACAAAGAAAATAATAAAGGACAATAATTTTGTTGTCTGCTGTGGTGATGATATATGTACATATGAAAAGAATAATCCACCTATCAAACAAATTGTAAATGCTTTTAAGAAATTAGAAGATGCTAAATGTATCGTTGGCGGAAAGAAAGTAGAACATAAAGATATAGTTAAATATGGAGCGATGGACATTGAATCTAAAATAGATAATAAAACATTCAAACTAAAAGGAATGATAGAAAAACCATCTTTAGATAAGGCTCCATCAGATTATGCAAGTTTAGGTAAATGGGTTTTTTCACCAAAGATATTTGATTATTTAGAAGTTACACCTAAAGGAAAAGGTGGAGAAATACAACTAACAGATGCAATAGATCTCATGATAAAAAAAGATAGTGTATATTTTTATGATTTCGATGGCATCAGATATGATTGTGGAGATAAACTCGGATATATAAAAGCTAATATTGATTTAGCACTTAGTCGACCAGAATTAAAAGAAGGTTTATTAGAATTTTTAAAAGAAAAAGTTAAATCTTAATTATTTAAATTATTGTTATTATTAGAACTATCTAAAGATTTAACTTTTTCTTCATCTTTTTTATCTAAATCATTGCAAAATTTAGTTATTTCTTCAAAATTTGCTTGTTTATTATTAATATTGGCTGTTGTTTCTTGAACACCAACACTATCTTCAAAAACTTTAAATTTCTCTTTTTTAAATACTTTTACCTGTATCCAAGTAGTGAATTTATCAAACAATTTATTTATTTTATCTGAATATATAAATGATAAGATGAATAAAGCTAAACCAATTACACAGAAAATAACAATTAATGCAATTCCCCAAGGTTGATCATATGGGATAATCCTTCCAGATAAAAACACTAGGTTTCCAAGAATAGATGTCGCTCTAGTTAAAAATTGGGTGATTAAGAAAAATGGCCAATTGATGGATGGTATGATGCCACACAGTGCACAGATTAAGTCATCTGGGAAAAACGGAAACAAAAACATGAAGAATATGACAACTCTTTCTTTACCTTTCATTTTAGCCATCAGTTTATCCACTTTATCTTGTCCTCCAGCTAACCAGTTAACAAATGGTCTTCCAATCCATTTTCCAAGAACGTAAGCAAAAATAGATCCAAGCAGTATTCCAATATATGAATATAGAAATGATTGCCAAAAACCAAATAGGTAGCTACCAGCAAGAATTGTTACAGTTGAAGGAATAGGTATAAATGTTACTTGTAGAAAAGAAATAAAAATAAAGATAATTGGTCCCCATATACCAAAAGAAGAGATAAATTCTTCTATTTCTTCACGAGATAAATCTAACCATCCTAAATAATCAAATAAAAAATATCCTCCTAGGATTAGTAAGCCAATAACAATTAATGTAATGGATAATTTGATAACAAATTTCCATGTATCTGATAAGTTTTTATACCACTTCATATGCTTCTATTATACAAGCATTTTGAGACATTTCATCGCAATTCCTACCTACATTTTCTAAAATTTTCGCCTTTACATGATAGTATCAATTTAATATAATCTTTTAGACACGATTTCTAAGAAATTTTAAGTCCCGGTAAGACTATATTAATGGAAGGAAATTGATTGTATGAGACAAACTACAAGTTTAAAAAAAGAAGAGATCACTCGCAAATGGTATGTAGTTGATGCAACTAATAAAACATTTGGTCGTTTAGCAACTGAAGTTGCAACTTATTTAATGGGTAAAGAAAAACCATCATGGACTCCAAATCAAGATTGTGGAGATTACATTATTGTTATTAACTGTGAAAAAGTTCATTTTAGTTCTTCAGCTAAATATGAAAATAAGAAATACTACAATGTTAGTGGATATAATGGTGGACTTAGAACCCGTACCTTAAAAGAGATGATCGAAAAATATCCAGAAGAATTATTTAGAAGAACAGTATGGGGAATGTTACCAAAAGGAAGACTTGGTAGAGCTATGATTAAAAAGTTATTTGTTTATAAAGGAAATGAACATAAACACGAAGCTCAAAAACCAGAAGTCTTAGAATTTAAAAGCTTAGGAGGTAATAAATAATTATGGCAACTGCTAAAACATATTATGGAACAGGTAGACGTAAAAAATCTGTTGCAAGAGTATATTTAACCTCTGGTAAAGGAAAAATCTTAGTTAACGAAAAAGATGTTAACGACTATTTCCCATATCAAACTTTAGTTTTAGATTTAACTCAACCTTTAACAATTCTTGGTGCTAAAGAAAAATATGATGTTAAAGCAACTGTTAAAGGCGGTGGGTATACTGGACAAGCTGGAGCATTAAGACTTGGTATCGCTCGTGCATTACTCGAAGCTGGTGAAGATAGAGCTTCTTTAAAAGTTAATGGTATGTTAACTCGTGATGCAAGAGTTAAAGAAAGAAAGAAATACGGTCTTAAAAAAGCAAGACGTGCTCCTCAATTCTCAAAACGTTAATTAATACGTTTTGTATTTTTGATTTATCTTAAAAGATAGTTTCAAACTATCTTTTTATTTTGAAAAATAATTGAGGAATTGCAAGGAAAAATTAATTTATAGCGTGAAATAATGCTAGACTAAATTTAATGTCTTTAATAAACTATAAAGGAACAGAATATCATTTAAAAAAATATTTTATTATGGTGAAATTAGGAAAATAGCAAATTCAGGAAATTAATTATGGAAGTAGAGGAAATAAAAAGATTAGCTGAACAAGATGATGTTGAGGCTCAATATAATCTCGGTGAATGCTATGAAAGAGGGAAAGGTGTAGAGCAGTCCTTTACTGAAGCAGTGAAATGGTATCTAAAAGCCGCAAAACAAAAATTAGTTAAAGCTCAGTTTAAACTTGGTGTTTATTATTTTGGCGGTTTAGGAATAAAAAAATCTCAAAGAAAAGCAGTAAAGTTATTCAAAATAGCAGCTGAACAAGGATTTGCTAGAGCACAAAATAACCTTGGAGTTTGCTATAAGAAAGGCCAAGGAGTAAAACAATCCTACGAACAAGCAGTAATTTGGTATCAAAAAGCAGCTGAACAAGGATTTGCTGCTGCTCAATGTAACCTTGGAGTTTGTTATGAAAACGGACATGGAGTAGAACAATCTTATGAAGAAGCAGTTAAATGGTATCAAAAAGCAGCTGACCAAGGAGATATTGTCGCTCGATGTAACCTTGGCTCTTGTTATGAAAATGGGCGAGGAATAAAACAATCCTATGAAAAAGCTCTATCGCTTTATAAACAAGCAGCAGAACAAAAACTTGCTAAGGCATTTAATAACATTGGCTCTTGCTATGAAAATGGTCATGGAGTAAAACAATCCTATGATGAAGCCCTAATTTGGTATAAAAAAGCAGCTGACCAAGGAGATGCTAAAGCACAATATAATATTGGCGCTTGCTATGAAAATGGTCATGGAGTAAAACAATCCTATGATGAAGCCATAACTTGGTATAAAAAGTCCGCTGAAAAAGGAGATCCTGATGCTCAATATAAACTTGGTTTTTATTATAAAAAAGGTCAAGTCTTAGAACAATCTTTTGAAGAAGCAGTAAAATGGTTTCAAAAATCAGCAGCCCAAGGAGATCCTAGAGCTCAGTATAACCTAGGAGTTTGCTATGAAAACGGACAAGGTATAAAGCAATCCCATGATAAAGCTGTAAAACTTTATTTAGAATCAGCCAAACAAGGGTTTGCTAAAGCTCAAAATAATCTCGGTGTTTGCTATGAAAACGGACAAGGTATAAAGCAATCTTTTTATGAAGCAGTGGTATGGTATCATAGGGCAGCTGATCAAGGACATCCTATTGCTCAATTTAACCTTGGAAAATGCTATGAAAATGGTCAAGGAACACAACAATCTTATGATGAAGCATTCAAATGGTATTTGAAATCTGCTAGACAAGGGGATGCTGATGCCCAAAATAAAATTGGTACTTATTATTCTGAAGGTCAATCAGTACAACAATCTTTTGATAAAGCAGTCAAATGGTATCATAGGGCAGCTGATCAAGGACATGCTGCTGCTCAATACAATCTCGGAGTTTGTTTTAAAAAAGGTCAAGGTGTACAACCATCTAATGCTAGAGCAGCTAAATGGTATCAAAAAGCAGCCGAACAAGGACATGCTGCTGCTCAATATAATCTTGGCAATTGTTATGAAAAAGGCCAAGGTGTAAAACAATCCTTTGATGAAGCTCTAATTTGGTATAAAAAGTCAGCTGAACAAGGACATGTCAGAGCTCAATATAACCTCGGTGTCTGTTATAAAAGAGGTTTAGGAATAACACAATCCTATGAAGAAGCAGTCAAATGGTATCAAAAAGCAGCTGAACAAGGAGATGCAAGAGCTCAATATAACCTCGGTGTCTGTTATGAAAAAGGTCAAGGAGTAAAACAATCCTATGATAAAGCTGTAAGACTTTATAAAGAAGCAGCTGAACAAGGAAACGCTAGAGCTCAATATAACCTTGCTGTCTGTTATGAAAACGGACAAGGAGTCAAACAATCTTTTGATGAAGCATTTATTTGGTATCAAAGGGCGGCTGAACAAGATGATTCTGCGGCTCAATGTAACATTGGAGTTTGTTATAAGAAAGGCCAAGGTGTTGTACAATCTTATGAAGAAGCTATAAAGTGGTATTTAAAATCAGCCAATCAAGGAAACGCTAGAGCACAAAATAACCTTGGAGTTTGTTATAAAAACGGTCAAGGAGTGAAACGATCTTATCAAGAAGCTGTTAGGTGGTATCAAGAAGCAGCAGAACAAGGAAATGCTAGAGCTCAATATAACCTTGCTGTCTGTTATGAAAACGGTCAAGGAGTGACAAAATCCTTTGAAGAAGCAGTGAAGTGGTATAAATATGCAGCTGAGCAAGGGTTTGTTAGAGCTCAATATAACCTAGGAGTTTGCTATGAAAACGGACGAGGTATTAAACAATCATATGAAGAAGCAGTGAAATGGTATCAAGAAGCAGCTAAACAAGGAAATGCTAAAGCTCAATATAACCTCGCTGTCTGCTATTACAAAGGTCAAGGAATAGAGCAATCCTATTATGAAGCAGCGAAATGGTATCAAGAAGCAGCTAATCAAGGAGATGCTTTTGCTCAATGTAATCTTGGAGTTTGTTATGAAAACGGTATTGGTGTAAAACAATCCTATGATAAAGCTGTGAAGCTTTATAAAGAATCAGCTGAACAAGGAAATGCTAGAGCACAAAATAATCTTGGAGTTTGTTATGAAAACGGACAAGGTGTCAAACAATCTTATTCTGATGCTGTAATATGGTATCTAAAAGCAGCTCAACAAGGACGTGCCTCTGCTCAATATAACCTCGGTAATTGTCATGAAAAAGGTCTAGGAATACAACAATCTGATGTAGAAGCATTCAAATGGTATTTTAGATCAGCTAAACAAGGAGATGCCGATGCTCAAAATAAACTTGGTATTTATTATGCTGAAGGGAAAGGAATACAACAAGCTTATGATAAAGCGTTAAAATGGTATCATAGGGCAGCTGAACAAGGACATGCTGGTGCACAATATAACATCGGTGATTGCTTTGAAAACGGTCATGGATTACAAAAATCTTATGATAAAGCGATCACATGGTATCTTAAAGCTGCTCAACAAGGACATGTCGATGCTCAAAATAAACTCGCTATTTATTATTCTGAAGGACAAGGTGTAAAACAATCCTATGAAGAAGCAATAATATGGTACCTTAAAGCGGCAGAGCGTGGAGATGCTAATGCTCAAAATAAACTCGCTATCTGTTATGCGAAAGGCCAAGGAGTAGAACAATCTTATGAAGAGTCATTTAGATGGCATCTAAAATCAGCTACTCAAGGAAATGCTTCTTCACAATTTCATGTCGCTGAAAACTATAAACTTGGTCAAGGAGTAGAAAAAAATATAAAAGAAGCTGCCAAGTGGTATTTAAAATCAGCCAAACAAGGAAATCAAGAAGCACAAAATGAAATTTATCGTTGCTATCAAAAAAGCTTAGAAGTTGATAAATCTTTTAAACATACAACAAAGTGGTTAAAAAAGATGATGTCAATGATTGATGTAAATGATTAAACATTAAATATATATGAAATCCTAAACGTATTGTTAGGTTTTTACATATATTAAAAATAGATTGAAAAGCGATGTTTTTTTGCTTTTCAATCTATGCAAAAAGTCCATATACAAAAATGAAATATTTTAAAAAAAGTAAACTTTTGCAGACTTTTACATAAAATTTAGGACTTTTTGCATATTTTTTATAAATGAATCTTGCTATAAAAAATGTATAATATATGGCGATGAACAGCAAACTAAAAATAGAAATATTGCATGTAGATAAGAACTCATCTGCTAGATATGGCTACCTACATACACCTCATGGGAAAGTTGAGCTTCCTATGTTTATGCCTGTAGGTACTTTGGCTACTGTTAAGACGATGTCTCCAGAGGAGATAAAGAGTTGTGGAGGAGGTATGATTTTAGCTAATACTTATCATCTACATCTTAGACCAGGAGAAGAGGTAGTTAAAAAAGCAGGTGGAATACATAAATTTATGAACTATGATGGACCAGTCCTTACAGATAGTGGAGGTTTTCAAGTTTTTTCTTTAGCTAAAAAAAGAGATATAACAGAAGAAGGTGTTACATTTTCTTCACATTTAAATGGAGATAAGATATTTTTCTCTCCTGAAAAGGTTATAGATATACAAGAAAAGATTGGTGCAGATATTGCTATGTCTTTGGATGAATGTATTGAATATCCTGCTACATATGAATATGTAAAAGAATCGACTCTTAGAACTATTAGATGGGCAAAAAGAGGATTGGATGTTCATAAGAAAAAAGATCAAGCTCTATTTGGTATTGTACAAGGTGGAGAATTTGAGGATTTAAGAGAATACTGTGCTAAAGAATTAGTTAAACTTAATTTTGATGGATATGCAATTGGAGGCACTTCAATTGGTGAACCAAAAGATGTGTGTTTTAAGATGATTGATTATGCTATTAAACATCTACCTTTTAATAAACCTCGATATCTAATGGGTGTAGGTAGTTTAGACTACATCTTAGAAAGTATAGGTAGAGGAATCGATATGATGGATTGTGTCTTACCTACAAGGATTGCACGTCATGGTACACTTATGACACATTCTGGTAGAGTAAATATCAAAAATGAAAAATATAAAGAAGATTTCACCTCCTTAGATAAAGAATGTGATTGTTATACATGTAGAAACTTTACTAAAGCATATCTAAGACATCTATATGTATCTGAAGAAACATTTGGAGCAAGATTGTTGTCTATCCACAATATTAGATTTTTAATATCTATAGTTGAAGGTGCTAGGGATGCAATTAAAAATGATAAATTTAATGAATATAAAAAGAAGATATTAAAAAAGTATGGTGATGAAAGAGGGTTCTAATATATATGGACATAAATTTATTTGATTATGAATTACCTTATGAGTTAATAGCACAATCTCCAATGAAAGAAAGAGATCAATGTAGATTGTTAGTTGTTGATCGAGAGAATAAAAGATATGAAGATAATAAATTTTTTAATATCAAAAAATATTTAAAAAAAGGCGATGTCTTAGTAAGAAATAATACCAAGGTTATACCAGCTAGATTATATGGAACAAAAGAAGGCACCAATGCAAAAGTAGAAGTATTGCTTTTAAAAGACATAGGTGATGATGTATATGAATGCTTATGTGGAAATGCTAAAACTATCAAAGAAGGAAGTATAGTTCATTTTCAAGATAATATTTTAACTGGTGTCTGTCTTAAAGTGTTAGATGAAGGAATCAGACATATCAAATTCTTATATCAAGGTATCTTTTTAGAAGAGCTTGATAAGATTGGTGTGATGCCAACTCCCCCTTACATTGAAAAAGCACTTGAAGATAAAAATGATTATCAAACAGTGTATGCAAAAGTAAGTGGATCTTCTGCTGCTCCAACAGCTGGATTTCATTTCACAACAAAGTTATTAGATGAGATTAAAAAGATGGGAGTAGAGATAGTAGATGTTACTTTAAATATCGGACTAGGTACTTTTAGACCAGTTAAAGTAGAAGATACCAAAGACCATATAATGCATAAAGAATCCTATGAAATTTCAAAAAATAGTGCAGATTCATTAAATTTAGCAAAAAAAGAAGGTAGAAGAATTATTGCAATTGGCACCACTGCTGTTAGAACACTTGAAGCAAACTATGAAAAATTTAATAAATTTAATGAAGATAAAGATGAGACAAATATTTTTATAACTCCTGGATATGAATACAAAACAATTGATGGATTAATTACTAATTTTCATTTACCTAAATCTACTCTTATAATGTTAGTTAGTGCATTCATGGGTAGAAAATTCACTCTTAATGTTTATAAACATGCAGTAGAAAATAAATATCGTTTCTTCTCGTTTGGAGATGCGATGTTTATATATGGGAAATATAATTATAAGAAAAATTTAGATGATTAATTATTTAGAACTTAGCAAAGAACAGATTAATGAAATTCAAGCAAGTAGTGAGGATAAACTACCTCATTTATTACTTCATGTTTGTTGCGGAGCTTGTTCTTGTTTTCCTCTTGTCTATCTTGCTAATAGATTTGAGATTGATGTTTTTTATAACAATTCTAATATCGCACCATATGAAGAATTTATTAAAAGAAAAGAAGCATTAAATGATTTTTTAGTTAATTATGAAAAGAAATTAAATAAGAAAGTTAGATATCATGAATCTTCATATGAATATGAAAGAATAAGAAAAATATTATATAAATTCAAAGATAGTGAAGAAAAAGGTGAGAGATGTAAACTTTGCATTAACCTAAGAATAGAAGAGTTATTTAAAAAAGCAGAAGAATTAAAGATACCATATGTCTCAACTGTGATGAGTTATTCAAAAAACAAAGACTCTGATTTTATAAATGCTTTAGGTCTTAAACTTGAGAAAAAATATCCTAAAGTTAAATTCCTTGTTTTTGATTTTAAAAAGAATAACGGACAAGAATATGGAAATCTACTCACTAAAAAATATAAAATATATCGACAAAATTATTGTGGTTGTGAGTTTGCAAAAAGAGGTTTAGTAGATGGGCAAAGTGATTGATAAAAATAAAAAACCTAATGTCAAATTATTTGTTGTGTCTCATAAAAAACTTTTATCTGAATTATACAAAGATAGAACCATCATATATGTAGGTAAAAATGGAGAGAAGTTTAAAGAAGAAAATGATTATGTAGATTCGACATTAGATAATATATCTTCATTAAATTACTCATATTGTGAACTGACAGCTATGTATTGGATATATAAAAATGTTGATTGTGATATTGTTGGTTTAGAACATTATCGAAGATTATATAAATCTATCTTTTTAAGGATTAGATCGAAGAAATACTTTATAAAGAAATTAAAAAAATATGACATCATTTTGCCTCAGAGATATCCTACTCCAAAAAAAGTTAAAACATTGATGATGAAATATCATGGAAAAGAATCATATCCATTATTAGAAGAAGCTATATCAAAGATGTGTCCTGATTATTTAGATTCTTTTCATAAATGTATGAATAAACGATATGCAAATTATTTTAATGTGTTAGTCACTCGTAAAGAGATATTTGATCAATATGCTGAATTTCTTTTTAAAGTATTAGATTATGTATTTGAAAAAGCTAAAGATATCAAAGAGATAAATATTAATAGATACATTGGATTCTTAGCTGAGAGATTGATAAATACTTTTATCTATAAAAACAAATATAAAACAATAGAAAGATTAGTAATTTTTGATTTCAAATATAAGAATAAAAAACTAAAGGCATATTCTAATTCATAAAACTCTATTAAAATATTATTGTATATGAATATTTTAGTGACTGGTGGAATTGGCTTTATAGGATCAAATTATCTATTTTTGAATTTAGATAAAAAACCAAAGAAAACATATTTTTGTTTAGATGTATTTACATCTACTGGTAGAGAATCAAATTTGTTGATGCTTCAAAAATATAAAAATTTCAAATTTATCAATTGTGATATAAGAGATAAAGAGAAACTAGAAGAAATTTTTAAGAAATATGAGTTTGATATAGTTATCAATTTTGCTGCTGAAACAAGTGTCGACTACTCATTTAAGAATAAAAAATTATTCAATGATGTTAATTTTGTAGGCACTACTAATTTATTAGATTTGTCTATCAAACACGGAGTTAAAAGATTCCATCAATTCTCAACAGATGAAGTATATGGTCCATCAAAAAAAGATGCTAAATTCCGTGGTTTTTCAATAAAAACTGTGCTAAATCCAACTAATCCTTACAGTTTATCTAAATCAGAAGCAGACATATATTGTCTTTCTAGAGTTGGTGAAGGCACATATATTTCCATTTCAAGATCCTCTAATGTTTATGGCTTTAATCAAACAGTAGATAAGCTAATTCCTCATTCAGTTTTAATGAGTTTGTTAAAAAGAAAAATAGAAATTTATGGTAATGGATCAAATATAAGAGAGTGGGTATATGTCGATGATGTAGTATCTGCACTTAATAATATTCTACTCGATACATCTAAAACGATTTATCATATAGGTAGTGGCATAGAATTAACCAACAATGAGATAGTTAATCTAATTTGTTCTTCTTTAAAAGAATTAGATTTAAGACATAAAACTAAATTTGTATCAAGACGTAAGGTAAACGATCTCAGGTATCTACTTGAATTAGACTTAAAAGATAAAGTAATTAACAAAAAAATAAGTAAAATAAAGACTGAAAATTTAATTAAAGAAGTGGTCAAAAAGATGATTCAAATGTGTTCAAACACAATGATTTTTGAATACTCAAAATTTAAAACA
>CAZJPX010000023.1:0-11283 GCA_964548325.1 uncultured Staphylococcaceae bacterium | reverse complement strand
TAGACCAATTAACGTTATAGAAAATAAATAGATAATCTATGATATAAATAATAAACTCGTCTTTGACAGTTTGAACGCATAATTTTCTTAAAAACAACGACACCATCGAATTTTTTCGATTTGTGAAAAATGTTTAAATGTGGCGTTGTGTTTTTATTTTCTTAATAAACTTTTCGCTATAAGCCTTTTTATTTAGTCCTAAACCGAATGTATCTTCTAAAGCTATTAAGACTTTAGAGTTTGTGTATAGTGCTTTTGCATGACCGAGTTCATGTACATCTACATTCATATTTTTCAAAGTATTTATGATATCATCGTTAGATAGATCCATTTTATTCAACTTTGTTTTAAGCAAACTAAATATCAATAACGCAACAAAACATGTTAAAAAGTGAGCTTTTATTCGATCTGTAATTCGAACATAGACAGGTCGTGATTTAAATGTTGTTTTCATAGTTCTAAAACAATCTTCGATCATCCACCTTGATTTGTTAATTTTAATAATCTCATTGACATCATCTTCTAGGTTGGTGGCACAGGCATAAAAACCATGATATTTACATTCTTTTGTAACTCTTTCGTTGTTTAGAATTAGCGATTTATCTTCAAAAACTTGTCCGTCGTTATCAACAACATTCATATCAACCAATCTTCTTACATCATTTGGATTATAGATGATATTGTTTTGGGATATTATTTTATTAGCTCTTTGAAGTTGTTTGTTGAATACAAGTTTTTGATAAACATAACTTTTAATACTAAATGTAATAATTATTCGTGCGTTATTATATGGGAAATCTTTATAGATCATATCGGAAGACAATAACATTGTTTCTTCGCTTGTTAGCTCTTCTTCGTTTATGATTTTATCACCTATTTTTCGATAGGCTTCTAGTTTTACAGAACCACCATCTTTTATCGATTTCCAATTCAAATCTTGAAAGAAAAGATCTTGTTCTTTTGACGGTAACTTCTTTAGAGATTGAGTGATTATAAATGAACGTTTTGCAAAAGAATTGTATCTTTTTATGTTTTCGGTGTTTAAGCCAGCATCTGAACAAAAAATAAAGTTACTGTTTGCATAATCGCTCACAATTTTTTTCTCTAAATCTAAAACCATTGTTTTTTCGCTTTTATTTCCGCTTGAAATATTAAAAGCAACAGGTATTCCATCTCCATCGATGAATAACCCCATTTGAACGATTGGATTAGGTCTATGTTCTTTAGATAAACCATATTTTCTTAATCCGTTTTCATCATCTTCATATTCAATTTCGAAAAAGAAATTTGTAACATCATAATAAAGAATATTTTTCTTTCTTGTATGAATTTTAGATGATTGTTTATATAAAAAAGTCTGCAGATCCCCACTTATTTTGCTAATAACATCTAAACTGCGATAAATATCATGTAATTCTAAATCAAAAGATGCTAAATATTGAGATGAACGATCAAATGTTGATTTCTTTGAGTGCGGATCTAAAATTCTTGAAAACACTAAAAGCTTTAAAGCTGCTGTTAAATCATATTTAATTTTTGAAGAGGCGGTTTGCTCTTTGATGAAACTTCTGATTTTTAGTTGATCAAAAATATTGTTTAAATATAAATAACCAATGTTTTTATATGTTGGTGATGATTCATTTTCATCACCATTAAGAATCTCAGTAAAATCAACGGTTTCCTCATAATTTAAAATTTCTGACTGAAATTCTTTGTTGGCTGCTTCAACTAAAGAGCGACAATAACTTTCTGGATCTTCGTGTTCAGAAATTAAAGAATTATAGGTACCAAGTCTTTTAACATTTACTGTTTTTGTCTTCTTTCCTTCTCTAATAGTTTTAGCTAAATAATAAATTACATCATTCTTTGTTTTAGTTTTTTGTAGTTTCATATTTTTGACCTCAGATATATTATAACATACCACGCCACAAAACGCCACAAGAAAATAATAAAAATTTGACAAAAACAAAAAGAGCCATATACAAAGTATATGACTCTGGTTATTTTGTTATTATTCTGTTTTTATTCTGTCAAACTCCCGACATTAAAAAAGCACGATAATATCGTGCTTTTATTGTTATTTAATTAATTTTATCTCCTAAAGTTTCTTGTGCTAACTTCTAAAGACGGGAGCCTTAAAAAATAAAAACTTAATAGTTAACAATAAAGTGCTACTTGTTTTATTATTCAATGACATATATAATGATTAAAAAAGAACAATGTTCGAATAGATAGTTGTTTTTAGAACAAGTTAGTTTAAGGAGGACAAAATTATGAAAAAATCTAAAACAATCTTAACCACTATTTGTTGTTCATTATTCTTATTATCGAGTGGATCATCTGTATCACTTAGTGAATATTCAACAAACACAAATTTATACAATACTTCAAATCAAAATGAAACCTATGATACTGTTGTATCATATAAAACTGTTCTTCGTTCATACTATGACTTAGCAACTTTAGGTGTTGATAATCCAACGAAAACTTATGATGAATTTTATACTGAGTTTTATCATGTAGATAGTGATAGAGATTTATATCGTTTTACAACGGAACTTGCTATCGAAAATGATAACTACGAAATTTTTAGTGAGAATTTTATTGAAACACCACAAATCCGTAAATCTTCAAGTAGTTCTAGTTCGGCGGATGCAGATTATATCTTAAACACAACCACAGATTATTCTTCAACTCCTTCTTCAGCTTTTAAAAGACAGTTTTGTTACTACTCAATATATGATTACTCATCTGTAAAAAAAGGTGATATTGTATGGGAGACTGATACAAAATTTTTTAATGCTGGTCATAACGCATTAATAGTTAACACTAGTAAAAACTCATCATATGGTACCTATATTCAAACAATAGAATCCGTAGGAAGTGGTGTTAACAGAGGTTTTCTAGATGACTATAGAATGACTGAATATAGATGTAGAATTCTTCGTGTTAGTGGAAGAACAGATTCAAAAAGTACGACTGCTATAAATTTTGCTACACAACAACTTGGCAAAAGTTATTCCTTTAATTATCTTAAATTAAGTACGAGTATTAATACTTCTTCTTGGTATTGTTCTGAACTTGTGTATGCTTCATGGAAATATGCTGGAATTGATATAGGGATTAAAAATGGAAATTATCTTGTATTTGGGTGTTTACCATCGGATATTGCAAATAGTGATAACACCTATCAACTTTCAATGGTTTATTATGGATTTTTAGAATTAAGTATAGTATCAAAATCTGGTAATGATTGGAAAATAAAAATATCAAATACTTCCTCAACTTCTTTAGAAGTTTACTACAATACAAAAATGTGTTTTGTTGGTGATGCTAAGTACTGGACTAATTTATCAAACGTTAAAAGCACCACTGTTGGATCGAACGCATATAAAACAGTTACAATTTCAACTAATTGGTTTGCTACTTCAATTACTACATCTTTTATTAGTGGCAATTATAGAATAATCTCATATGCTAGAGATTTAAGTAGTAGTTCATTAACATTGACATCTTATTATAGTTTTTGTGAAGTAGTTAATTAACAAAAAAAAAAAAAAAAAAAAATATGCTTACTCTAAAAAATATATTTAAAAACTATAAAAGAAAAGAAGTATTAAAACATGTAGATTTAACTTTTAGTAGTAAATCATTCAATGTTTTGTTTGGAAGAAGTGGTTCGGGTAAAACAACATTATTAAATATTATTGGTGGATTAGATGATCCTACATCCGGAACAATAATATATGGTGAAACAGAAATAAATTCTAATAACATAGATTCTTATCGTAATTCTGTTGTTGGAATCGTTTTTCAAGAACTAAACTTACTTGAAGATTTCAATATCAAGCAAAACTTGAAACTTGCATATGAATTAGCAAAAAAAGAGATTACATATGAAAGCATTGCTAATATACTAGCTAAAGTTAATCTTCCTGATGATGGTGATACACTAGAAGAGTTGTTAATAAAAAAACCAAATCAACTTTCAGTTGGTCAAATGCAGAGGGTCGCCATTGCAAGGTCATTAATTAAAGATCCACAAATTTTGCTATTAGATGAGCCTACAAGTGCTCTCGATTATGAAAATGCTAAATCGATTGTTTTGCTATTAAAGGAGCTATCAAAAAACTGTACTGTTATTGTGTCAACACACGCTAAAAATATTTTTGATGATGTAGCCGATCAAATAATTGAATTTAAAGAAAATACTACAATAGTTTCAAAGAACAATACAAAAATAAATGATTTTTCAAAAAAAGAACAAAAATTCAAAAAAGGATTCTTATCTTTTACTGAAACATTTAAGTTTTCAATGAGAAATCTTAAACATAAAAAAGTAAGATTAGTAACTTCGTTCGCGATTACGCTGATATCTACTATTTTGTTTGGTGCTGCTTATCTAATCTACACATGTGACACTAATGTTGCTCTTTTAAAGACACAATTAGATAATGATATGAAAATTTCTTCAATCGAGAAATATCTTACCTATTATAATCATTCTAGTGATTCTGCATTAACTAGAGTCCAATCTTTTAATGATGAAGAAGTAGAAAAAATTAACGAACACACAAATGGTGCTTATGCAAAACTTAGATTATCGAATTTTCAAATTTCACTACTTGATTCTTATGGTGAAGAAAATAATACATTATTACGTACTTATTTTGGTGTTTGTTATAATGCAAAAATAGACGAAACGACTGCATCTTATTTTGGATTTACTTCATATGATACTTCACAAATCAGTCGACTTCCTGAAAACGAAAATGAAATTGTTATTTCTCGTTTGCTCGCTGAAACACTTGTTTCAAATACATTTCGAATTTATTTCAATAACGAAGATAATGATACATTGTATGATTTTGAATCGATTGATGATTTAATTGGTGCAGAATTTTATGGTTATACAATTGTCGGAATATATGCAATCGATGATGATATGTTCAATTTTTGGAGTCCATATCTTTCTCTTAGTTATGAAGAAGTAATTAATAATTCATCATTAGATTATGATTATTTAAATACTATGGCTAACGGATTTTCAATATCGCAATGTATTTTTGGATATAGTGAAAACGATACTAATTCATCTTTATATTTAGTTAAATTTACAGGCAATTATTCAAATGATTTAAACTTTATTAATTCATTTACAACTGATGATAATTATGTTGGTATAATAAATCAATATAATGGTTTTACAACAACTATTAGTGCATTGTCTAACTCAATTGTTGTAATTGTTGTTCGGGGCATAATCGTTGTCTTCTTGGTCATAAGTTTCCTAGTATCAACGAATTTATTTTATGCTAATGTTAAATCTATGGAAAAGAGTCTTGGTATTTTAAAAGCAATGGGATCATCTAAAGAAGAAACCACATTTATTGTGAGTTTACAAACTTTTTTTATAAGCTTAATTGAATTCATATTTGCTATTGTTGGTGTATTAGTATTTTCATATATATTTAATAACGTGATGAAGATATCTTTATTAAATTTAAATATGCTTATAATATTATATCTTTTACTAATCTTGATTATATTTTCATTAATTGTATCTTTATTAGCTTCAAGAAAAGCACTTCTTAAAAGACCAATTAATGTTATAGAAAATAAGTAATTAAAATAATTGTTTTTTTTAATACTGATAGAGAATCAATAAGTAAGGGTGGTTTATTTTCATCTAAACAAAAATTTAAATATTTTGTGTACTTTATGCTAAGTATAAATGTGAGTAATTTGTAAATTTATATTCAATAAAATTGGAGGATGAACTTCTATGCTTAAATTGAAAAATATATTTAAGAATTATAAAAAAATTAATGTATTAAAAAACATTGACTTAACTTTCAATAAACAATCTTTCAATGTTTTAGTTGGAAGAAGTGGCTCGGGTAAAACTACATTATTAAATATAATTGGTGGATTGGATAAATGTACATCAGGAATCATAACCTATGACGGAACAAAAATAGATAATAAAAATATAGATGCTTATCGAAATGTAGTTGTTGGCATTGTTTTTCAACAATTAAATTTGATTGAATACTTTAATATTAAACAAAATTTGAAACTTGCTTTTGATTTAGCTAACAAAAAAATGACAGATACAAACATTGCTAACATATTGGCTAAGGTGAATTTACCAGATGATGGAGAAACAATCGAAGTGTTGTTGAATAAAAAACCTAACCAACTTTCAGTTGGCCAAAAACAAAGATTAGCAATTGCAAGAGCACTAATTAAAGAACCTAAAATTTTATTACTTGATGAACCAACTAGTGCACTTGATGACGAAAACGCAAAATCGATAGTTTCGTTATTAAAAGAACTATCAAATAATTGCATGGTTATTGTTTCAACACACGCTAGGGAAATATTCGATGATGTGGCTGACCAAATAATTGAACTTAAAGAAAAGACAGCTTTTATTTCAAAAAACAACTCAGAAATTGAAGATTTTTCTAAAAAGGAACAAAAATTTAAGAAAGGCTTTTTATCATTCTTTTCAACATTTAGATTTGCAATAAATAATCTTAAATACAGAAAAATAAGATTAACTACTTCGTTTATTATTATGTTTGTGTCTACTGTTTTATTTGGTGCAGCTTATCTAATTTATACATGTGATACAAACGCTGTCCTTTTAAAAACACAGATAGATAATGATATAAAGGTTTCATCAATCCGAAAGTATCTCATATATAATGATAATACAACTGATTTTGCTGACACCAAAGAAGATAGTTTTAATGATGATGAAATAGAAAAAATTTATAAATATACAGATGGTGCCTTTGTAAAACTTACTACTTCAGATATTCAAATCTCAATTTTAGATTCCTCTAATCAAATAGGTACTTTATTTATGTATAGATATTTTTCTATGCTTTATAAAGGAACAATTAACGAAACAACAGCTTCATATTTTGGATTTACTCCATATGATGGTCTTACTTCTAAATCAAGTAGACTTCCAGAAAATGATAATGAGATTGTCATATCTAGATTGTTAGCAGAAACATTGGTTTTAAATAGGTTTCGTATTGAATTTAATAATCAAATTGACCAAACAATATATAGTATTGATTCTGTTGATGATTTGATAGGTGCAGATTTTTATGGATACACCATTGTTGGAATATATTCAATGGAAGATGATATGTTTGATTATTGGAAATCACATCTATTACTAAGTTATGAAGAAGGTGAATCTGTATTATCAGATTATAATTATGTGTCAATGATGAACAACGGGTTTTCGATATCACAATGCATTTTCGGCTATAGTGACTCAAACAGTGATTCACATCAGTATTTGATTAAATTTAGTGGTAACTATTCTAATGATTTAAGTTTTATAAATTCATTTAATATAAATAATAACTTTATTGATATTTTCAATCAATATTATGGTTTTATAAATATTATTCAATTGTTTGCAAGTACATATGTTTCAATCGTTGTTTGGAGCATGATTATAGTTTTCTTAATCATAAGTTTTCTAATATCAACGAACCTCTTTTACGCTAACGTTAAATCTATGGAAAAGAATCTTGGTATTTTAAAAGCAATGGGATCTTCTAAAGAAGAAACAATATTTATTGTAGGTATACAAACATTGCTAGTAAGCCTAATTGAATTTATTTCTGCAATAATAGGTACATTAATATTCTCATTAATCTTAAATGGGTACGTTCAGATATCGCTAATTAGTTTAAACATAAACTTAGTATTAATTTTATTGCTTATCTTAGTTGGTTTTGCATTAATTGTTTCGTTGTTAGCATCAAGAAAGGCACTCCTTGGAAGACCTATTAATATTATAGAAAATAAATAGTTGTTAAATAATTTTCAAAGATAGAAATAATTATGTACATAAAAAAATTTTGTATTAATTATATTATCAACAATTGAAATTAGAAATCATTTATAAAAAATCTAATTTAATAAGATTTTATCTCTAATTAATTTGTTTTTTTGGCTCATCATCAGTTTCTGTGGGTAATTTAACACATATTTTTATAGTAAAAACTTCGACTACATCGTAATAATTTAGAAAAATAAGGAGTTGAAAAATATCGCTTTTTTTCTTTTTGAATAAATTGTCTGAAAAATAAAAATCTCATACTCTTTCAAAAGTGGTTATAAAGGAGAAAAAGTATGACACTTCAAACATTAATAAAAAAGGTTTTTAAAGTCAATAATGCTAAAGTTGATTTTTCTATTGATGAAGCTAAACAAACAATATATTTAGATGTTCATTTTAATAAGGCCCACAAACATCGATGTCCAATTTGTGGAAAGAAATGTTCAGTTTATGATACTTGTAAAGATTTTAGAACTTGGCAAGAGATGGATATAAATACATTTAAAGTTATAATTAAAGCTCAACTTGTTAGAGTTTGTTGCAAAAAACATGGTGTAAAAATAGAGAAAGTTTCTTGGGGTAGATTAGGATCAAGATTCACTCGAGATTTTGAAAATCAAATTGCATACCAATCGTTAACTCAAACATTAAAAGATGCTTCAAAAACATTAAGAATTTCTTGGAACACTTGTGATCCAGTTATAAAAAGAGTATTAAATGATGTGGAACCGAATTTTAAAGAACGACGGAATAACCTAGAAGAAATAGGAGTTGATGAAACTAGCTATAAGAAAGGACATAAGTACATAACACTAATCGTTGACCTTCTTAAGAAACAAGTTATTCACATTTATGAAGGCAAAGAAGAAGCTGGTTTTAGAAAATTCCTTGCAGAACTGAGCCCAAATCAGAAAAACACGATTAAATTAGTTGCTGGCGATGGTGCAAAATGGATTGCTAAAGTCACTGAAGAAGAATTACCGAATGCTAAATTTTGTCTTGATCCATTTCATATGAAAGAGTGGATAATAAGCGCTATTGATGTATCTAGAAAAGAGATGTGGAGAGAACTAAAAGAATTTAAAGATAGCAAACCTGAGAAAGGAAAACATTCTAAATCGGCCGAAACAATTGAACGATTAAAAGAATATAAAGATGCTACAAAATTTGCAAAATACACATTAGGAAAGAATAAAGAAAATCTAAAAAGTAATGAACTTAAATATTTAAAAAAACTAAAAGAGTCATATCCAAAATTATATCGTTGTTATGAAGCTAAAGAGGTGTTTTCTGAAATACTCAAAATGAGTGATGTCGACGCAGCGGAAATAGCACTTAAAGAGTGGATTAACGATGTATCTGGTATAGAAAATGATGCTATGAGAAATGTTGCAGATAAAATTAAAACTCGATTCAGACAAATTATAAATACAATCAAATATCGTTTATCAAATTCAAAAGTTGAAGCTTTTAACAATAAAATTAAAGTACTTATTAAGAAGGATTATGGATTTAGAAATCAACTAACTTAATGTCGTTTATTTATATCGTTTGTTCACCAACTTGTTACAAAATACAACCAGCTTATTTAATGGAGTGTACCCACAGAAACTGATGATGCCTCTTTTTTTACATAATTACATTTCTTTCTTAGCATTTATACCGAGTAGATTAAGACTATTTTTAAGAACTATAGATATAGCATTAACAAGATCTAATCTTTGTTTTGAAACATTTACATTTAACTCATCAATAAATCTTGTTTCATTGTAGTAACTATGAAACAGTTGAGCTAATTTATATACGTAGTTTGTTAATATATTTACTTCTTTATGTGTGATAACTTCAATTAATGTTTTATTAAATTCACCAAGATGTTTTAGAATAGATTTTTCTTTATCTGTAGTTAATTTGTCATATACCTTACTTAACTTCTTTTTATAGTTTGCTTTCTTTAATACCGAGTAGCATCTAGCATATCCATATTGAATATAATAGATTGGATTATCAACACTTGTTTTTCTTGCAAGATTTAAATCAAAGTCTAAATGAGAAACGATTGGTTTAGAAACAAAGAAGTATCTAGCTACATCGACACCTACATCTTTACATAATTCTTTTATTGTGACAGCATTACCTGTTCTTTTAGACATCTTAACTTCTTCTCCATCTTCCATTAGACGTACCATTTGAACAATAGCAAAATCAAGTTTTGATGAATCATATCCTAATATATCTAAGCTTGCTCTAAGTCTAGTTAGATATCCGTAGTGATCTGCTCCTAATACATCTAATAGTTGATTATATCCTCTATCAAACTTATCTTTATGATATGCGATATCAGGTAATAGATATGTATAGCTTCCATCAGATTTAATTAAAACACGATCTTTATCATCACCATATTCGGTAGTTTTTAACCATAAAGCATCGTCTTTTTTATAAATTTTCTTGCTATTTTCAAGTATTTTTAAAGCTTTTTCTATTTTACCTGATTCTCTAATTTCTAGTTCTGATTGAAAATGATCAAAAGATACTCTATACAATTTAAGATCTTTTTTAATTTTATCTAACTCTAACTCTGTACCTATTTTTTTAAAATAATCTATTCTTTTTTTAGAATTATCATTTAGATATTTATCACCTATTTCTTTTACAAGTCTTTTAGCAAGTGTTTTAACATCTTTTCCTTGATAACCTATTTTTGATATATCTGCTTTTACTCCAAGTGCTTCTTTATATCTTTCATATAATGATTCACCTAGTATATCTATTTGATTACCGGCATCATTTATATAATATTCTCTTAATACGTCATATCCTTGAGAAGCTAATACTCTACAAAATGAATCACCAAATGCTGCACCACGCGCATGCCCAAGATGTAAATCACCTGTTGGATTAGCTGATACAAACTCAACCATAATCTTTATTCCATTTCCAAAATTTGATGTTCCATATTTTGCTTTCTTAGATAATATTTCATTTATTAGATTAGATAGGTTTTCTTCTTTAACAAATAAATTAATAAATCCAGGACCTGCTATATCTACTTTCTTTATGATATCTTCACTTTTTAATTTATCTGCTATTTCATAAGCAATATCTTTAGGAGATTTATGTAGATATTTAGCTAGACGCATAGCAATATTAGATGAATAATCTCCATGTTCTACCTCTTTTGGTATTTCTAACATTACAAAAGATAAATATTCTTCGTTGTCATATAATTTCTTAACAATATTTTTAATAATATCTATCAATTTTTGTTTTACATCATTCATCTATTTATACTCCCATTTATATGCATGTTTAGGGTTATTCTCATCTTGAATATGATAAACTGCTATGTTAATATTTTATGCACTGGTCCTGTAGCTCAGTTGGACAGAGCAACAGCCTTCTAA
>CAZJPX010000022.1:0-11433 GCA_964548325.1 uncultured Staphylococcaceae bacterium | reverse complement strand
AGTGAACCATGTTTTAGAATTTCTATAAGATCTAGAAGATATGTCATAAACGAAATAGCAGCACAATTTAAAGGAGGAGGACACGCTGCAGCAAGCGGAGCTGAGATAAAAGACTTAACAGAATTACCAAACTTTATACAAGCTTTAGATAACTTAATTATAGAAACAGATAAGAAAAATAAGAAAAAATAATGTTCGTACCACTTCATATTCACACTGGCTATACGTTCTTAAAATCCTCTATTTTAATAGAAAAGCTTTTAGAAGTGGCACAAAATTCAAAAATTTCTGCACTAGGAATTAGCGATATCGGTGTGATGTATGGTTATCCAAAATTTTTTAAAGAATGCCAAAAACATGAAGTAACTCCATTATTTGGAATGGATATCGTTGTCGATGGAAATGCACTTTCTTTATATATTCAAAACGAAAAAGGCTATGTAAACCTTATTTATATATCGAGCCTTTATCAAAAACAAAAAGAATTTACTTTTGAACAATTAAAAAATAAAACAGATGGATTAAAATGTGTTATTAGAACTAAAAATCCAATATTTTTTGATGGCATTGATAGCACATTGCCAAGGAAATTATCTAAATACTCTTCTTTATTTAAAGAGTTTTATATTGGTATTGAAATATATACAAAAGAAGAGATTCCTGAAGCTAATCTAATTAGAGAATTCGCCAATCATTATTCATATACAGTTGTTGCTTTTCCTCTTATCTCATATCTAAAAAAAGAGGATGCAATAGCTATAAAAATATTAGATGCAATCGATAGACAAACATCTTTTGATTTCAATGAAAATATTGCAGATTCGCATTATTTTTTCAAAAACCAAGAGGAAGTAAAGAAGTTTTATTATCCAAGTGAAATAGATGATACAGAGCTAGTATTAAAAAATATTGAATTTGTTTTCAACAAAAAAAGAGGTGCACTACTTCATTATGAACCAGGTGAATCTTCTGATGATTTACTAATAAAGAAACTTCATGAAGGTTTAAAGATTAGAGGCATCGATTTAAATAAAAAAACAGTATATCGAAATAGGTTAAATCAAGAATATTTGACTATTAAAAAGATGGGATATTCTGATTATTTTTTAATTGTTCAAGATTATGTTTTATATGCAAAAAACAATAATATTCCAGTAGGTCCTGGTAGAGGTTCGGCTGCTGGAAGTTTAGTATCTTATTTATTACAAATTACTGAAGTAGATCCAATTAAATATAATCTCTTATTTGAAAGATTTTTAAATGATCAAAGAGAAACTATGCCTGATATAGATATTGATTTTTCTGATACTAAAAGAGATTATTTATTTTCATATTTGAACAAAAAATATGGTGAAAGAAGATGTGCTAGAGTTGTCACTTTTCAAACATTTGGTGCAAAACAATCTTTAAGAGATGTTACAAAAGCATATGGTTTTCCTAACCATATCGCCGATAAAATTTGTAAGACAATTCCCAATAGTTTTCTAGCTAATAATTATGATTTAGATTATGCATATGATAATATTCCTGCTTTAAAAGACACCATAGATTCTACCGGTGATTTTCAAATTATTTTTGATAAAGCACATCTAATTGAAGGATTACCTCGTCAGAAAGGATTACATGCTGCAGGCATGATAATTGATAATAATGATTTACTTTCTGCTATCCCATTGACATATGAAGAAGGTATAGGACAGATTACTCAATTTGAAAAAGATTATCTCGAAGATCAAGGATTTCTCAAAATGGATTTATTAGGTTTATCTAATCTTAGAACTATTGAAAACTGTTTAGAAAATATTAAAAAGTATAGAAATAAAACAATCAAGATTAATGATATACCATACACTGATCCAAAAATATTTGAACTTATCTTATCTGGTTCAACCATGGGTTTATTTCAACTTGATACAGCAGCTGCTACTCAAGCCTTAAATTACATCAAGCCAACTAAATTTGAAGAAGTGGTTGCAACCATTTCTTTAGATAGGCCTGGTCCTCAAAAACAAATTCCATCATACGCTAGAAGAAAAGAAGGTTTAGAAAAAATTGACTACATTGATAAATCCCTTGAACCTATATTAAAAGAAACCTATGGAATTATCGTTTATCAAGAACAAATTATGCAAATATGTATGACCTTTGCAGGATTTTCATCAAAAGAGGCTGATTTATTTAGAATAGCTATATCTAAAAAACATCAAGACCAAATGATAAAACTTAAGGATAAATTTGTTTTAGGTGCTCAAAAGAATGGCCATAATATTAAAATCATTAATCAAATTTATAATTTAATTTTAAAGTTCGCTGAGTATGGTTTTAATAAATCACATGCCTTAAGTTATGCAATCATTGCTTGCCAGGAAGCATATTTAAAAGCATATTATGGACCTGAATTTTATCTAGCAATTTTAGATCAACAATACGGGTCAAACGATACTAAATTTAATAAATATATCTCCGAGATTCAAAAGAACAATATTGAAGTTCTTTTACCAGATATTAATAAATCATCAAATAGATTTCTTTTAGAAAAAAATAATGCCTTAAGAATGCCTCTTCTTGGAATTAAAGAATTTCCAAATAAAATAATTTTAAATATATTAAATGAACGAAGCAAAAACGGTTTGTTTAATGATTTCTTAGATTTTGTTGTTAGGATGTATCAAACAGAAGATAAAATAACTGAAACTCAATTATCAAAACTAATCGATGCAGGTTGTTTTGATAATTTATGTCCAAATAGAAAATCTTTAAAAAAATCAATTCCTCACGCTCTACAATTTGCTAGCACATCGATATATAAAGATGGTGAATTATTTGCCGATTTTGGATTAGATTTTAAATATGTAGAATGTGAAGACGATCCTTTTGAAAGAATGGAAAATGAGATGAAAGTATTAGGGGTTCTTCTTTCAGATTCTTTATTAAAACATGTAAATCTTAATAAATCTATTCAACAAAAGATAACTCCTATATCATCATTAAAACTAAATAAAACAGCATACATATTGGTTATCATTAAATCTATTAAAGATATTAAAATTAAAACAGGTAAAGATAAAGGTAAACCGATGGCATTTTTAACGTTGACTGATGAAAAAGATGAACTAGAAGCGACATTATTTGTGAATGAATATGCTAAGTATCAAGAGATATTAAAAACAAATCGTCCATATCTATTAAAAGGAGTATATAGTTCATATAATGATAAAAAATCCTTTACAATTGATCATATGAAATTAATGGAGTAGTAAATGTCTAAAATTATAATTATCGATGGAAATTCATTATTTTTTAGAGCATTCTATGCTCTATATCAACCAGATCCTACAAAAGTTATGAGAAATCAAGATGGGATTCCTACTAATGCTGTCTTTGCATTTTCTAATATGATTTCCTATCTAATCGATCAATTAAAAAAAGGAGATGGAATTTTTGTTGCCTTTGATAAGGGATCTAAAACATTTAGACATAAAGCATTGCCTGAATATAAAGCAAATAGACCGGAGACTCCAAAAGATTTAATAACGCAACTTCCTATCGCTAGAGAACTACTTGAAGCACTCAATATAAATTATTATGAATGTGATTCTTATGAAGCAGATGATATTGCTGGAAATATGGCAAAACAAGCAGAAACTCAGGGATATAAAGTTCAAATATATACATCAGATAAGGATTATCTTCAGCTGATTAACGAAAACATAACAATTGAATTAATAAAGAAGAATATCAAAGAGACAAAAGAGATGAATCCTAAAACATTTAAAGATGAGTGGGGATTTGAACCAAAATATATTATCGATTATAAAGGTCTAAGGGGTGATGATAGCGATAACTTAAAAGGGATACCAAAAGTTGGTGATATAACAGCAAAGCAATTAATCTCCCAATATGGTGATTTTGATAATATATTAAAACATCTTGATGAACTTAAACCTGCTATAGCTCAATCATTTAGAGAAAATGAAAACCAAGGAAGATTATCAAAATCACTTGCTGAAATAAAAACAGATTTTGATATGCCATTGACTCCAAGTGATACAGTTTATACAGGATATGATTTTGAAAAAATTTCAGCTTTTTGTAAAAAATACAATTTTTCAATGTTGCTAAATAAATTGAATAAAGATTTTAGAATAAAAAAAGATGATGCTTCAAAAGTTGAATATATAATGGTAGAAGATGCAAAAACCATTGAGATTCCTCAGAATTTTGGTTTTGCAATTGATATATCTTCTGATAATTATCATGATGCAACTCTATACGGTTTTTGCTTTAGTTTTGGAAATAAAAACTATTATTTTTCGAACAAAAACAATGCAAATCTTGAATATTTTAAAGAAATTTTATCGAATTCATCATATAAAAAATATGTTTATGATTATAAAAAAATTAAATGTGTACTCGCAAAATATGGAATTAAACTTGATGGATTAAAATTTGATTTATTACTTGCTTCATATTTAATTGATGTCACACTTAAAAATGATTTGAGTTCTATTCTTTCATATCATTCAATTGATATAAATTATGCATATGAAAAAACGATGACTCTGTTTGAAGAAGGAAATCCATTACTTTGTGCTGTAGACGCATATTATTCTTTTAAGTTATATCAAAACATTGTTTCTAAACTAATAGAGCTAAATCAATATGGTCTTTTAAACGATATTGAGCTGCCTCTTGCTGATGTTTTAGCAGATATGGAAATTGAAGGTTTTCCAGTAAACAAAAAAGTCTTAATAGATTTTGGTGAAGATTATAAGAAGAAATTAGATCAATTAACTAGTGAAATTCATCAATTAGCTAAGCAAGAATTTAACATAAATTCACCAAAAGAATTGGGTGATATTTTATATAACAAACTAAAATTAAGTTCACAAAATAATAAAAAACATTCAACTTCTGTAGAATTTTTAAAAGAATTAACGGAAGAACATCCTATCATTAATAAAATTTTAGAGTATAGAAAATACTTTAAATTATTATCTACTTATGTAAACGGAATTCTTCCTTATATTAAAGATGATAATAAACTTCATGCAACATTTAACCAAGCATTAACTCAAACTGGTAGATTATCATCAAGTGAACCTAATCTTCAAAACATCACTATTAAAGATGATGAAGCTAAGATGTTAAGAAAAGCATTCTTTTACGACGATGAAGATTTATACATATTGTCTTTAGATTATTCACAAATTGAATTAAGAGTTTTAGCCGCATTATCAAATGCTCAATCATTAATTGAAACCTTTAATGCGGATAAAGATATACATACAGAAACTGCTAAACGTATTTTTAATTTAAAACGTGAACCAACAGAAAAAGAAAGAAGGCAAGCTAAGACTGTTAATTTTGGAATAATTTATGGTATTTCTGATTGGGGATTAGCTGAACAATTGGAGATACCTTTAAAAGCAGCAAAAAGTATTATTAATTCTTTCAATGCCCAATTTCCAGAGATTAAATATTATTTAGAAAAATCAATTAACAATGCTAAACAAAAAGGATATGCAACTACCTTATTTAATAGACGTAGATATTTACCAGATATAAATTCTTCAAACTATCAAGTAAGAGAATTTTCAAAACGTGCTGCCATGAATGCACCAATTCAAGGGAGTGCTGCTGATATCATAAAAATTGCAATGATTAAGGTTAATGAGGCTTTAAAAAATAAAAATTATAAATCTAAACTTGTTAATCAAATTCATGATGAATTAATTTTAAAAGTTTATAAAAACGAAAAAGATAAAGTATTAAAACTTGTTAAAGATATTATGGAACATTGTGTAGTAATCAATGTTAATCTTAAAGTTGATGGAGGTTATGCTAAAACTTGGTTTGATGCTAAATAAAATATGCCTGAACTCCCAGAAGTAGAAACAGTTAAAAATATATTAGATCCATTAATAAAAAATAAAACAATTGCTTCAATTGATATTTTTTATAATCGCTTAATTCAATCTGATATAAATACATTTGCATCTAGTTTAAAAGATCAAACATTTTTAACTACATCAAGATATGGAAAATATTTATTTTTTCATCTTACAAACGATTATGTTTTAATAACTCATCTTAGAATGGAAGGTAAATTTAGATATTTAGAAAAACCTCCTTTTAGAATAAGTTCGACCTCTTTAATTTTTAATTTCGTTGATGGTAGTGCACTAATATTTGATGATACAAGAAAATTTGGTTTGATGTATTTATCTAAAGAAAGTGAATATAAAGAGTTGCCAATGATTAAAAAACTTGGACTTGAACCATCATTAATTAATGAGAGCAATATTGATTTAATTTATAAAAAATTAAACAAGAAAAAACCAATTAAAGAATTGTTAATGGATCAAACTATCTTATGTGGAATTGGAAATATATATGCTGATGAAACTTTATATAAATCCAAAATTAATCCATTGACAAAAGGCATAGATCTATCAAAAGATGAAATTGATTTGATTATTAAAAATGTTAAGGAGATATTAGATCTTGCGATAAAACAAGGAGGTTCAACGATTCATTCATTTCATCCTGCGAAAGGAATCGATGGTAAATTTCAAGAAGAACTAAAATGCTATGGAAAAGTTGGACAAGAATGTCCAATTTGTAAAACAAAATTTCATAAAATAATGCTTGGTGGAAGAGGCACAACATTTTGTCCAAATTGTCAAATAAATCCATATCTAAAAAAAGCAATCGGAATAACTGGCCCTATAGGTAGTGGAAAATCCACCGTCTTAAAATATTTAGAAACTCTTGGATATTTAGCTATATCTTCTGATGATATAGTTCATGATTTATATAATCAACCTGATGTTATAAATAAGATCTCAAAAATATTAAAAATAAATTTCAATTATCAAGACAAAAAAATAAGATCGCTTGCTAGAAAAATAATGATTGAAAATTCAAACATTAAAAAACAAATCGAAGATTATGTTTACCCATTAGTAGAAACAAAATTAATTTCAATTATAAATAACAATGATGAAGTTGCAATTGAAGTACCTTTATTATTTAAAGCTCATTTTGAATACATGTTTAAAAAGATATTAGTAATTAAAATAAGTAAAGAAAAACAATTATCTAATCTTTCAAGTAGAGGAGAAAATAAAGATTTAGATTCTATAAAATTGAATGCAGATTATTACTATAATAAATCTAATAAAGATATTATATTTTTAGAAAATAATGGTAATTTGCAAGAATTTTATAAAAAAATAAAGGAAAATCTAATATAAATTAGGTTCTTTAGATGTTGCAATAACTTCAGTTGATGATTTATTAAAAAGCTGCATAAGTTCTTTAATAAGTATTTCATCACTCTTCTTAAATATATAAAGATCTTTTATTTCCATTGGTGTATAAATAGATGTAAAAATAGTTAATTTCTTTTCTTTGCTTCTATGTCTTAAAATAGGCAACAAAAACGATTGTCTAAGTTGAGCACATTTATATTCAGATCCAAAGTTATCAAATACGAGAACATCATCATTTTTTAAATCATTTAATATTTCATTGAACTCTTCTTTATCAGCATTAAATTTACTAAAAATTAATTGTGATATCTCTTCAAATCTTTGTGCACAATCGACAAAATTAACTTTTATATTGTAGTCTACAGCAGGTATATAACTATTTAAATAAGAGACAACTGCATATGTTTTACCAGTTCTTGATGCTCCATAAAAATAAATAAATTTATCTTTTTTTCTAGCTTCATTAATCTGATTTATTTTACTTCCTAAAGCTTTTTTTGTAGCTTGCCAAGTAGCATCTAATAACTCATCATCAAAATCTCGATACCTATTAAAACAAGATAAAAGTGATAATCTTGTTCTATAAGGAGGAAGAGCAATCTTTTTTATTTCAGCAAAGCCGTTTTCAAGAACAATATCGTATTGAAAATAGATTCCTTTTTCAACACAATCACTATAAGTTTTTACATTTTTAATAGCGTGGTAATTTTCATAAAAATCGTTGCATTTCCCAAGGTTTTCAAAAATTAAATTATCATCAAAACCTTTCTTTTTTAATATCGAAAAAACTTTATCATCAGTTTTTATCTTTTTAAAAACATCTTGTTTATATTGCTCAAATTTTGCTTTGTTTGTACCTTTAGTTTCTAAAATATTTTTAGTAGTTTCCTTAAAATCTATTTTTTCCATAAAAATTCCTCGTCTATTATTTCAGCATTATCATTATCAACAATAGATTCAACTGTAGATCCATCATACAAATCTAATCCTAATAAATCGTTCTTTTTTGATGTTTTAGCTCTTTGCGAATTATCTCTATTAAAATAATTAATCGCATCAAGTGATGTCTCCACTTTTGCTCTTTTCATATTAGCTGCGATCTTTTCAACATAGATTCTAGATAAATTACCATTTTTAGTTTTAATAACATAATCGATCAAACAATTAATTACTCCATTAGATAATCCTAACTTAGATGATAAATCATTAATTAAATTTAAATCTGCAATAACTGGTTCTCTACCGTCTTGTTTTTCTTTTAAGAATTTTCTTGGAGGAGTGTTTTCATAATGATTAATTCTATTTGCAAGCTCAGTTTCACTGTTAATTTTGACAGTTTTTTTATTGGTAGATTTAAATGTTTTTCCAATCGTATTTATATAAGCTTTCACTCGTTCATTGATTGATTTAAAGTTGAGTCTAGAACCTACTTCATTACTAAATGTATACGAATCTACTACCATTCTTGTTATCTCTTTAAGTTCAATCCCATATACTCCTTGGATACGTGCAACTTCATTAATTTCTTCTTCAGATAAATCATTTTTTCTAATATTGGAATGCTCTTTTAAACACTTTAAAAATTCTTTTGTATCAAACATAATATTTGGTTCATTTTTGTTAATACCAACAAATTTTTTGTTGTCTAATTTTGAAGATAGAGTTTGTTCGATTTTAAAAGAATCTTTAAATTCTGCAGAGATATTTTCTAGATTTGCAGTCTTTTTTTCTTTTATTGAATATTTATCGATTAAATAATTTATATAGTTTTCATCAGTTCTTGATACAAGTAATTCCTTAAATGTTTTATTTTCAATAAATGATTTTGCATCTAATGGAGCATATAAAACAACGATGATTGTATTTTGATCTTTCTTATACGTTTTAATAAGTCCAATTGATTCTAATGTTCTTCGATTCAAAAGAAAATCTTGTTTATTTAAGTTTGTATATTTATACAAATTATCTAAACTTAACTCTTTAATTTCACTTTTATAAACATTAAAAAAGTACTCATAAAGAAACAAACTCTTATAAGAAATTATAGGTAGATAAAAATCGAACAAAAATTCATTTTGTTCACGATAGATAATCGAATTAGCAGTTACAATGACTTTTAAATCCATCTCCTAAATTATACACATTTTTAAATAAAAACTTTAATTATAATTAGAAACCTTTTTTCTATGTAATCAAACAAAAATGTAATATAATTATCTAGGAAATTTTTGAAGGTGAAATTATGATTAAAAAGATTGGAATATTAACATCTGGAGGAGATGCTCCAGGAATGAATGCCGCACTACTTGGTGCAATTAAGACAGCTGATAAGCTCGGTATTGAAGCGTATGCGATATTTGAAGGATATCGAGGAATTATGGAGAAGAAATTTTATAAGATTAAACCTAATTTCTTCGATGATTTTTTAATCAAAGGTGGTACTCATATCAAAACCGCTAGACACCCAGCTTTTAGAGATATCAACGTTAAAAAAGAAGGTGTAAAAATATTAAAAGAAGAAGGAATCGATGCACTTATTGTCATTGGTGGAGATGGTTCATATGAAGCCGCTCAAATATTAAATAGTCTTGGTGTTTTAACAGTAGGAATACCAGGAACCATCGATAACGACATCGCTTCAACCGATTATACGATTGGCTTTGATACCTCTTTAAACACAGTTGTTGAAGGCGTTGATGCAATTGTTGATACTATAAAATCTCACAATAGATGTGCCGTTGTAGAAATCATGGGTAATTCTTGTAGTGATTTAACATTGTATGCAGGAGTTGCAACAAATGCTGATATCATAATCACTCCAGATAACAAATACGACTTAGATAGAGCAATTAAAGAATTAAAACAAATGAAAAAAGATAAAAAAGAGTATGCTCTTGTACTAGTTGCTGAAAAATATATCGATACAGAAGCTTTCTTTAAACGTGTTCAAGATGAAACTGGATGGGACACTCGTCTAACTGTGCTTGGACATATTCAAAGAGGAGGTAAACCAACCGCTATGGAAAGAGTTAATGCTATCAGAATGGGATCTTATGCTGTCACTCTTTTAAATCAAAATATCGGTGGAATATGTGTTGGTATCGTAAATGATAAATTAAAATATTACGATATTGATAAGGCGTTGAAACTTAAAAACAATAAACATAAAGATCTATACGAAGTATTTGACTACATTAAATAGAGGTTAAACGAATCATGTTAAAAGAAAATCATACCAAAAATACTAAGATTGTCTGTACCCTTGGACCAGCAAGCGATAAAGAAAAAATATTAAAAGTTCTTATCGAAAATGGTTTAAATGTTGTAAGAATCAACTTTTCTCATGGAGAATATGAAGATCATAAACAAAAATTAGACCTTGCTCGTAAGATTGAAAAAGAGCACGGTATATATATACCAGTAATGCTAGATACCAAAGGTCCAGAAATTAGATGTCACACGATGACCAATGGAAAAATTGAAATTAAAAAAGGTCAAATAACAAGAGTAGCGATGAAAGAAGTTCTTGGTACTCCTGAAAAAATTTCTATCACCTTTGAAAAATTATTTGATGATATAAAGGTAGGAAATCACTTAAGAATCGATGATGGAAAACTTGATTATCTAGTTATCGATAAAGATAAAAAGAATAAAGAAATTGTATGTGAGGCATTAAATACTCACGTGTTATCTTCTAGAAAAGGCGTCAACGTCTTAGGATGTCATCTTTCAATGGATTTTATGTCTGCTAAAGATAAAGCAGATTTAAAATGGGGATGCGAAAATGGCGTAGATTTTATCGCAGCATCCTTTGTTAGAAACAAGGATGATGTCATTGAACTAAAAAAATTCATAAAACAACACGGACATCCAGAAATAAAGATCATTTCAAAAATTGAAAACTCTGAAGCGATGAATAACATCGATGAAATCCTTGAAGAGAGCGATGGAATAATGGTCGCTCGTGGAGATCTAGGTTTAGAAATACCAGAAGAACAGGTTCCAATTGTTCAAAAACATCTAATTAAAAAATGTAGAGAAAAAGGAAAACCAGTCATCACTGCTACTCAAATGTTAGATAGTATGTGTCATTCACCTATCCCAACAAGAGCTGAGGTTAGTGATGTTGCAACATCCATTGATGAATCAACAGATT
>CAZJPX010000021.1:9138-11692 GCA_964548325.1 uncultured Staphylococcaceae bacterium | reverse complement strand
TAATGATAATAATAATGACAAAACTGTTCTTTCAAATTCAGAAATTGTAGTCATTGCTATTTTATGTATTTTAATTTTAGATATAATAGGATTATTAATATTTTTAATCTTCTCTTTAGTGAGACGTAAAAAACGCAAAAAAATAGTTTCTAAATAAAAATAATGGTTCGTAAACTGATTCTAGTTTTGTAAGACATGAAGGGTGCTAATTGAGCGCCCTTCTTTCGTGTTGTATTATGTATTTCTTTCTTATCGAAAATTTGAAATATAGAAAAAATATCCTTTGTTTTTGTTTATTTTTGCCGCAAATTCCAAGCACTTTTATTAATTGATAAATATAAATTTAATTTGTAATCATACATAGATAAATATGAATTTATTTTAGAATTAGATAATGAATAGAAACATTAATAATATCAGATGAATTTATACCTTCTGTGTAAACCAAAATAACAAAATGGATATCATTTTATTGGTTTGGTTTTATTAACTTTTTATTGTAAAATTATTTGTGTTATTGAAGAGCCTATCTTTAGTTATTCATTAATAAAGATATTCTCTATAAAATGACTATAAGAAGGAGCAAAAAATATGTTAAGTAAATTTAGTAAATTAACTATGTTATCAACGTTGCTTTCTGTTGCTTTAGGATTTGGTGTAACAAGAGGAGTTTCTTATACATTATCTGCACCTTCTAAAACGACAGTTGCTTATACAAGTGAAGATACTATCAATGATCATGATACTAGCCATTCAACTGATTATAATTGGGTTTCATTTTCTTCTTCAGGTTATGGGACTGGTAGTATCACAGGTGGAAATAGTGAAAGTGCAATGTCATATTACTATCTAGAAAATGATGTTAACCTTTCAACTAATTTGACTATCTCAAATTATGTAACTATATGTCTTAACGGATATTCTTTAAAAGGTAATGGTAGTGGCATTGTTATAACCGTATCAAATAGTGGATACTTTAACCTTTGTGATTGCAGTAGTGGTAGTAGTGGTACTATAACAGGTGGTCGAACCACTAGCATCATGGATGAAGGTGGGGGCGGAGTGTATATATCTAGCAATGCTACATTCAACATGTATGGAGGTACAATCACTGACAATAGTTCAACCTATGGTTATGGTGCCGGCGTATTTATAAACTCTAATGGTACCTTCAATATGAACGGAGGTACAATCTCTGATAATAGTGCATATGGAGGTGCCGGCGTATTTGTATCTGTAAATGCTTCATTTAATATGTACGATGGTACAATCTCAAATAACACCGCAACTACAGGTGGAGGTGTGTTTGTTTATCAAACCTTCACGATGAATGGAGGCACAATCTCAAGCAATACTGCATCTTCTCAAGGTGGCGGAGTGTATGTATACAATAATTGCACTTTTGAGATGTATGATGGCACAATAACTGGAAATGAGGCATCTCTTAGTGGAGGAGCAGTGTATTTAATGCAAAACGCTTCTTATACTATGCATGATGGTACTATCTCTAACAATACTGCAACCTCTGAGGCAGATAGTGTGTATTTAAATAGTGATTCTACATTCACAATGTATGAAGGTTATCTTAGTGGAGATTTTTATAAGTACGATGATTCTGGAACTATATCCATATCAAGAGGTTATTTTTCATTTGATCCTACTGATTATTTAGTAGATGCAGACGCTATTGTTGTTGAAATCTCAATGTTTGGAAGAGAATTTGATGAGGATTATGTAGATGGATTTGATTATGCAGTATATACAAAATCTTCTATTACATATGGAGTTAGTGATATATTTGGTATAACATATGGCACAACTTATACACTAACTATAACTGGAGATTACACTGGTGTTAGTTATACTTGGGTGAATGAAGCAAATTCTACCTCAGGATATGGACTTCCTACCGAACCAGGTGAAAATTATGCTGTTACAGCACACTTCTTATTGAAAACTACAAGTGGAGACACAACTACTAATTATTATGGTACAGATACTTTTTCTGTAACCATATTAAAAGGTCAAGCACAAATTAGTGTAAGTTCAAATAGCAAAGAATATGATGGTGAAGCTGTAAGCCTTGATTATACTGTTACCGTTGGTAATACAACAATAACAGATGGTATCACAGTAACATGGCATGATGAAAATGGAGCAGAAATCAGTGCACCAACCGAGGCAGGAACATATAAAGTTACAATAACAGTTGAAGGAACTGATTATTATAACGGAGCATCTTTAGATGTAGAGTACACGATCACTGAAACGAGTTCATCTAGCAATGGAGACAATGGTGATAATGATAATAATAGAGCTGGACTATCAACTTGGATGATTGTAGCTATAGCTGTAGGATCTGTAGTTGTTGTAGGTTTAATAGTTCTAGTATTATTATATCTACTCGTCTTTAGAAAACGTAAAATAAGAACAATTAAATAACTATGTTTTTGATGTTTCAAATTTAAAAAATTCTATGAATAGCTATTTAAGCTATTCATAGAAAACAACTAAAAAATTAATAAAGATATAAGAAAAAGATATGTTAAAAAAT
>CAZJPX010000021.1:0-9038 GCA_964548325.1 uncultured Staphylococcaceae bacterium | reverse complement strand
ATAGAAAACAACTAAAAAATTAATAAAGATATAAGAAAAAGATATGTTAAAAAATAAATTAAATTATTGATGTTGTCGATGTCTTTTTTAGTTGTTTTTGGGGACTACCAAAATTTACGTGGTCTTTAATGGGGTATTGAAGTAAAATATCCCTTTTTATTTAGAGCTGCCACCACGTAAAATTTGGTAGAGCCCTTTTATTATTAAAATAAAATGTCAAAAATTTAGAAATTAATTTAAAAATTTGTAAATTTTTTGCAAAATCATTGATTAACTTTTAAAAATATATATAATAATTTGTGATGGGAGGACAGTGATATGCTTGTAAATTTTAGATTTGAGAACTGCAGATCTTTTTTAAATAAAAACATATTAAGTATGGAAGCGACAGCAGATAAGGAACTTCTTGAATTAAATACTTTCTCTGTTGGAGATAGCACATCAAAAAACGGACAAAATGAACTTCTTAAATCCGCTTTAATCTTTGGAGCTAATGCTTCCGGTAAATCAAATGTTTTAAAAATTTTAAGTTATATGCAATATGTTGTTAATTTTGGTGGGTCTCAAGTGTTTGCAACAAGACATAATTCGCCTTTTGCTTTTAAAGATGGAGCTGAAGACAAGGAAAGCTTATATGAAGTAGAAATAATGCATAATAATAATTTTTATAGATATGGTTTTACTATTCTACATGGTGCAATTAAAAGAGAATGGCTACAAACAAAAGCACAAAGAATTGTTAAAATATTTTCACGCGAGGATACAAAAGTAAAAATCTATAAAGATAATAAAGGTAGTTATCCACCTATTACTGTTTCACCAGTGAACTTATTTTTATCTATTGCTAGTGGAATTGATTTTGGTATTAAGAATTATATCAACGATGTTATTGATTGGTTTCATAAATTAATATTTGTTTTTACTAACACAAAC
Organism: uncultured Staphylococcaceae bacterium; assembly: GCA_964548325.1. Taxonomy (GTDB): domain Bacteria; phylum Bacillota_I; class Bacilli_A; order RFN20; family CAG-826; genus Onthovivens. The sequence continues at coordinate 8,105 of CAZJPX010000021.1, read as the reverse complement.
ATTAGTCTCGATGTCTATGATATTAAAGGTAAGGATTATAAGAAGGAGGCTTTAAAAATATTAAAACAAGCCGATATTGGAATTAAAGATATTAATATAAAGAAAGATAAAGTTGCAAACATGGCTAACCTTAATGAAGTTATTAGAATAAATAGCATCATTCAATCAAATCCATCTAATGTTGGTCAATTAAAACAAGAGGCAACTGATTTATATAATATAGATTTAGAAACTGTATTTGATGTTTATGATTATAATAATAAAGTAGTTGGTAAAAAAAATATTTATCTTTATAAAGACAAGGCATTTAATTCAGAAGGAACCGAAAGATTGCTGTTATATTTAGGATGGATTCTACTAGCTCTTGATAATGGATATGTATTATTAATGGATGAAATAGATTCTAAAATCCACGTCACAGTTGCTAAATATATTATGGAACTTTTTAACTCAATTTCTTCAAATCCTAAGAATGCACAATTGATAACTACAGCACACAATGTTCTACTCATGGATGAAGGATTAAGAAGAGATCAAATTTATTTTACAACCAAAAACAAATACGGCGAAAGTGCATTAATTTCTCTTGCAAATTTCAAAAATGTCCGCAAAAACGATAAATTTTTCAAAAAATATTTAGCTGGATTTTATGTTGATGTTCCACAAATGAGTATTTATAGGTAATAATAATGCGAAAGTATTCAAGTTTAGTTTCATTACGTGATAAGTTTATTATTCTTATTAACGGAAAAGAAACCGAGTTTAATTATTTTACATTATTAAAAAGCAAGAAAAGTTTGTATAAAGTTGAAATTAAATTTGAAAATTCTGCACCAATTGATTTAGTGAAATCTGCAAAGAAATATTTAGATCAATATTATAAAGTTTGGTGTGTATTTGATATTGATAATAACTATATTGAAAATCAATTAGTTGAAGCATTAAATCAAGCAAAGGAAAGCGATATTAATATTGCGTATTCTAATTTATCATTTGAAGTATATCTAATACATCACTTTAAACCTATGTCGAAAAATTGTAATCTTAAAGAACTTCTAAATATTTTAAATAAATATTTAAAGGAAAAAGGTCTAAAGGATTCTTATAATAAAACGGACTCAAATATATTAAAGAAATATTTTATTCCTCATTATAAAAATGCTATAGAAAATTCAAAGACTGTTTATGAAAAACGGCTAAAAGACACAGAAAATAAAGATAATATTAAATCAATATGGGAATGGAATTCTAGCTCAACTGTATTTTTATTAGTCGAAGCACTTAAGTTTGAAAAATAAATAGATTACTAAATCACACTTTAATATATAATTAGCATATGTCAATGGATATCGGAAAAGTAATATCACAAGCTATTATTGAAAAGAAGTTAGTTAAAATAACTTACGAAAATAAAAATGAAACAATCACCAATTTTATAATTGGAGTTAAATACATTAACTTTAAAAAAAGAATTTTATATGTTGTGTTGATGAATAAGCACGATAGTGTTAAAGACAAAAAAGGTGATTTCATTTATTTTGATAAAATTAGAAGTGCTTGGATATTAGATTTAACAACATATGATCAGCCACCAGATTTAATAGAACAACTTCAAAAACATAAAGAAGATTGTTTATGGTTAGGATATGATTTTTATTCACATAATGTTTTAAATTATTATAGAGAGTGCAATATTTTAAATGGAGATCCAGCAAGAAGTGATTATCAAAATGTATTAGGAATTGATGCAAAGGTTTTAGCAGAAAATAATGGTCTTCAATTAACTGAAGAACAAAATAAACATATATTCGAAAATGTATTAGATGAATATAGTAGACAAAGAGGATTAAAGATTTTTACTTTAGTTTTAAATAGGTTGAGTATTTCTCGAAATGATGGAAAGATATATGTTATTGCATATAATGTTATTACATATAACCCTATAACTAAACAATTATTGTTAGATAAAAAGATATCTTTTAATCTAACGTTTATTTATTTCAAGGATACAAAAAAATCATTAGAAGAGTTTGTTGATGGTGATTTAGAAGATTGGATGGATGAATATAAAAAAGATCCATACAAGGCAATAGAGAAAATGCATTTGAAAACTAACGAAAAAGCAGATACTAAGCCTTACATTATGATGCTTGAACAAAAGACATTTGATTATATAAATTCATACTATTCTCATATTGCAAATCTATTTGAAACTAATCAATTAAACAAGCCACTAAAAGCATTCTTTGGACGTTATACCGCAAATGATAATAAACCTAAAACAAATGAACCATATATTATTTCCATTGATGAGAAGTTAAATAAAACACAATTAAGAGTTATATATAATTCCTTAAAATATCCGATTACTTATGTTCAAGGTCCACCTGGAACAGGCAAGACTCAAACAATATTAAACGTTGTTATATCAAGTTTTCTTTTAAACAATACAACTCTTGTTTGTTCTAACAACAACCAAGCTGTTGATTCAGTTTTGGCCAAATTTAAAATTGTTTATAATGAACAAAATATTCCTATTCCATTCTTAAGATTAGGTAACTTAACTTTTAATGAACAAGCAATTGAAAAAATTATACAACTATATAATTACAATATAGATGATTTAAATATTGTTCTTCGCAATTCTGCTAACATTACTAAAACACCTTATAGATTGAAAAATATGGATGTATTAAAAATACTTGAAAGTGATGAACATTATGAATACTTAAATAGATGCATTATCGAATATAAGCAACTAATAGATAACAATCAGGAATTTGAATCATATGTAGATAAAATTTTAAAACGATTAAAAGTATTTGAAGAAGCAAAAACAAAATGTAAACCACTAAACTTTAATGAATTAGAAAAAGAAATATTGACGATATCAAGGAATGAAGATCTAACTAAATATTTTTATTACTACTGTTTAAGTGAAATTCAAAAATTAAAATCTATTGAATATAAAGAATTAATAAAAATTTGTTTAAGTGAAGATAAAAATTCAAGAGTTATTGAATTTAATAAATATATTAATAATCCAAATAATATGAAATTGCTTAGCAAAGTTTTCCCTATTATTTTCACAACTAATATTTCAGCTCATAGATTAGGTGGCCCTGAGTTTGCATTTGATTTGGTAATAATTGATGAAGCGGGTCAATGTGATTTACCTACTTCTTTGATTCCTATATCAAAAGCAAAGAGCTTACTTTTAGTTGGCGATGTTAAACAACTTAAACCTGTCATAACCATCTCTTTAGAAACTGATAAAAAACTAATAAAAGAGTTTAATATTAAAGACAGCGATAAATATAGTTTTTATTTTAATTCTATATATTCAACGATGACTAAGGCTGATAAACTATCTAATCGATTCATGCTTGATTATCATTATAGATGTAGAAAGACAATAATAGACTTTTCTAATCAAAGATATTATGGATCACATCTTAAAATCTTATCTGAAAACGAAGATTCAAATGTCAAAGATCCTTTGGAAATTCATGTTGTTGATAACCAAGTAAGGGATCTAAAAAATTCTTGTATAAACGAAGCTGTGGCTATAGTTAATTATATCCAAAGAAATAATGTAGAAGATTGTCAAATAGTTACACCATTTCATAATCAAGCGGATTTAATAAACAATATGCTAAGAGAAAGGAAACTAATTGATAAAGTAAAAGCAGGTACTATTCACTCTCTTCAGGGAGCGGAGAAAGATACAATTATTTTTTCACCTGCTATTTCTGAATACACAAGTCAAAAAACATATGAATGGTTAAAAAACAATAAAGAAATAATTAATGTTGGCGTAACTAGAGCAAAAAAGAAGTTTGTTGTTTTTGCAGATACTAAGGCAATTAAAAATAAAGCAAGAGGTATTGAAGACGATCTATCGTTATTAATTGATTATGTTACAAGAAAAGGAAAACTAATTATACCTTCAATAAACGATTTTGATGTAGTATATGGAAAATCAAATCATAGCATTAATGAAGATCAATTCTTTAAAACAATAGCACTTTATTGTAATGCACATAAATCATATGTAGTAAAAAGAAATGTTAGTGTTAAAGAACTTGTTAGTAATAAATTTTATGTAGATAAAGACTATGAATACGATTTTGTTATCTATAAAAAGAATTTATTATTTGGTCCTAAACCTCATTTAATAATTGAATTAAATGGTGGTGAACATCTAGGAACAGTTACAATAGAAAGAAATGATAGAGAAAAAAGAGAAATAGCAAAAAAACTTGGCATCAATATAGCTGTTTTACCTAATTCATATTCAAAAAGATATGATTGCATTGATTTATTGCTAGGAAATAATAAATTAATACAAAACAAAATTTCCGCTATTGTAAAAAAGTAAAAAAATAGGCTTTTTGCAATGATTTATAGAATTTTAAGGTATTATATTTATATTTTTGATTAAGCTAAAAACCCAAAGATAAAGATTTAATTCTACAAGAATTAACTTGGTTTTGTTTAAAAACACTGTGTCAAGTCTTAAAAAACGTGCAAAAACCATTTATTTAAAAAAATTAGTAATTATTTCTACTATTTTCAACATAATCTGACCAATGAATAAAGGGCAATATTTGTTATAATTACTGCATGAAAAGAAACTTTAATCCCTTTCTTCCTAATTATGAGTATTTACCAGATCCTGAACCAAGGGTTTTTAATGGAAGAATATATATTTATGGAAGCCACGATAGATTTAATGGTTTATCTTTTTGTTTAAATGATTATGTCACATATTCTTGTAGTGTAGATGATCTAACAGATTGGAAATATGAAGGCATCATTTATAAAAAGACACAAGATAAGATGTATAGAAGAGGAAATGTCTTAAATGTCTTTTTTGCAAGTGATTGTATACAAGGGTTAGATGGAAGATATTATTTATACTACACATTAGGATTTAAAGGATATATAGGTGTAGCAGTATCTTCTTCACCTGCAGGACCATTTGAATTTTATGGATATGTTAAATATAAAGATGGGACATTGCTTGGAGCTAAAAAAGAACCATTACAATTTGATCCTGGAATATTCATTGATGATGATAAAAAAATATATTTATATTCTGGATATGCTCCTAAAAAATTAGGTTTCATATTTGGTAGAGGTAGAAAACCTGCTACCGAAGGAGCGATGGTTTATCAACTTGATAAAGATATGTTAACAATAGTGTCCGATGTTAAATATATAGCTAAGACAATTCATAATTCAAAAGGAACATCTTTTTATAATCATGAATTTTTTGAAGCATCATCTATGAGAAAATTCAACAACACATATTATTTTATTTATTCATCATATAATGGACACGACCTATGTTATGCAACTAGTAAATATCCTGATAGAGATTTTGAATATCAAGGAGTATTAATATCAAATTGTGATAAAGGAATATCAAAATTTGATACCTTATATCCAGGGAACAACCATGGCTCAATTATAAAACTTAAAGATAAGTATTATATTTTCTACCATCGACAAACGAATAGGAACTCCTTTTCTCGTCAAACAATGGTAGAAGAAATTGAATTTAAGAATGGAAAATTTAAACAAGCTGAAATGACCTCAATGGGTATTTTACATAAACCATTAGATGCAAAAGGAGTGTATTCATCTTCTATTGCATGTAATTTATTTTCGACAAAAGGAAGCTATTTTTGCAAGGTTTTTAAAAATTTTAACAATGATTTACCTTATTTTACTCAGGAGTTAAAAGATAATGATTTTAAAGAGACACAATATGTTAAATCTTTTCAAGATGGATCATATCTAGGATTTAAATATTTTAAGTTTGATGGCACTGTAAAAATAGGAGTTATGATTAAAGGAAAATGTGAAGGTAATATCGTTTTGTTTTTAAAAGATATTGATCATCCTATCGAAGAGTTTGAAGTTAAAACCACTAAAGAATACAAATACTTTTATTCCAAGCCTTTAAATATTAATGGAACATATGCTCTATATATTGGATATTTTGGTTATGGAGCATTTGATATTAAATCGATTGTTTTTGAAAAATAAAAGATATCTTTCATTTACTAAACAATCTTTAAAACAAGGGTCATCTTTATTGTTTTTTTACTTTTCAGTCTTTATCAAGATACATATTTTTTATAAAATTACAACATGAGTGAAATCAATGTAGTTTATTCTGGTAATAGAGCAATGTCAGAAGGAATTATGCTTTCTATCATGTCTCTTTGTAAATACAACTCGAATGTAAAAATTAATGTCTACATTCTTACATATGATTTTTCCTATTATAAGGCTAATTATTATCCAATAACTTATGAAGAGGTCGAACTCTTTAAAGATGCTGGAAAAATATTTAATAAGAACATAAATGTTATTCTAATTGATAACCATCCTGTAATTATTAAGAACAAGGATCTTCTTATCAAACTAGATAACAACTACACTTTATACACTCTACTTAGATTATTTATACCAGAGATTAAATCCATACCAGATAGAGTATTATACTTAGATTGTGACACAATGATTTGTGGATCCCTAAATGAATTATTTACTATGGATTTAGAGAACTATCTCATATTTGGTGTTAGAGATTATTTAGGTAAGTTTTGGATGAAACGGAGAAGTGTAAACTACTTCAATGCAGGTGTCCTATTGTTTAATAAAAAACGTTTAATTGAAGAAAACTTTACTGAGAAGTGTTTAAAATTATTGAACACTAAAAAATATACTTTTGGAGACCAAACTGTTTTAAATATCTTATGTAAAGAAAACAAAGGATATTTTAAATTTCTACCTCATAAATATAACGAACAAAGAAACATCAAAAAAGACACTGTTATCAAACATTTCTGCAAAGGTATTAAACGGACTCCTTTTTTTCATATATACAATATAAAACAGTGGGAAATTGAAAAAGTTCAAAGGGTATTAAAAATAACTAAATTTGATGATATCTATAAAGAATATGAAAAATTCTCAAATCGTATTAGAGAAGATAGATACATATTAACAGTCAGTCATCTATTTAAATCATACAACAACGAAGTTAAAGCTGTTAATGATGTATCATTTAAGGTTAGAAAAGGAAGTTTATTTGCATTTCTTGGAGTAAACGGAGCAGGTAAATCTACAACTATAAATATCATCGCATCAATCTTACAAAAAGATGCTGGTTCAGTATTTGTTAATAGATACGATATAGATAAAGATGCTGACAAAATAAAAAAAGAAATAGGAATCGTATTTCAAAATAGTGTCTTAGATCAAGATCTTTCTGTTAAACAAAATCTTGATATAAGAACATCTTTCTACTCGATGAGCAGACAAGAAAAAAAACAAAAACTAGATATGATAATTAAACTATTAAACCTTGAAGATATATTACATCGACCAATCAAAAATTTGTCAGGTGGTCAAAAAAGAAGAGTAGATATAGCGCGAGCTATGGTTCATCAACCTAAACTTTTAATACTTGACGAACCAACTACTGGTCTTGATCCAAAAACTCGTCTCATTGTTTGGGATTTAATAGATCACATTAGAAAAGAAACTAACATGACTGTATTTTTAACTACACATTATTTAGAGGAAGCTGATCAAGCAACTTTTGTTACTATTATGGATGGAGGTAAGATTATTGCTGAAGGTTCACCTAATGAATTAAAGAACAAATATAGCAGTGATGTAATAATTGTATATTTAGAAAGAAATGTGGAATTTGAAGAATTTTTAAAAATAAACAAAGAAAAGTATGTGTATGATAAAGATCATAAAGCGTATAGAATTTTTGTAGAAACTCCACTTGATGCTAAAGAGAAATTGCATACATATTCCTACTATATAAACGACTATGAAGTAATAAAAGGTAGTATGGATGATGTATTTTTAAATGTTACAGGCAAAGAATTCGTATTAGGAGAAGAAAATGACAGAAGCAGTAAAGCTTAAACAAAGAAACGCAAATATATTCTTTCAATTAACAAGAAGACATTTCTTAGTATTTTTTAAATCTAAGATGACTGTTTTATATACTCTCTTAGTTCCTATTATCATCTTTGCTATTTATGTTTTGTTCTTAAAAGATTTAGAGT
>CAZJPX010000020.1:0-12898 GCA_964548325.1 uncultured Staphylococcaceae bacterium | reverse complement strand
TAGTGCACTACCAGTTTAATCGCAAAATCTTTTGTCTAGACAAAAGATTTTGTTTTGCGAATCGAATTATTAAAGTTTTCTTACTTTTATAGATATTAAAGTGATTTAACTACTTTATCCCAATCGATTACATTGAACCATGCATCGATATAATCAGCACGTAAATTTTGGTATTTAAGATAATATGCATGTTCCCATACATCTAATGGTAGTATAGGTGTTAAACCTTGAGAGAGTGGATTATCTTGGTTTGGTAAAGCAATAATTTTTAATTTCCCTTCTTTATCTTTGACAAGCCATGCAAAGCCAGATCCAAATTGACCAAGAGCTGTCTTTTTCATTTGAGCTTTAAATTCATCAACGCCACCAAATGCTTTAGCAACTACCTCTGGTACATCTAATTTCTTATTAGCCATTAGATCGAAATATAGTTCGTGGTTATAAACTCCACCACCATTATTTCTAATAGCAGTTCTTACATCTTCTGGTGCTTTATCTAAATCTTTTAAAAGTTTCTCTAAAGTCCATTTATGAAGCTCTGGATGAGATTCCAAAGCCTTATTTAAATTATCTACATATGTTTTCATATGTTTGTCATGATGAAAACGCATAGTTGCTTCATCGATGTATGGCTCCAAAGCATCATATGCATATGGAAGAGGTGGTAATTCAAACGGATAAGTTTTCTTTTCAATCATATTGTTTTAACTCCTTTCATGAATATATAAACAACAGGTTTCAACCATCACTAGCATTTTATTTAATGCATTTTTGTTTGTCTATTTTAATGCTTTCTTAACTGTTAAATATAAAAAATTATTAAATTTAATAAAAGCATCATTCAATTTAAGATTTTTGTTTAGGTATTTTAAATATGATAAAAAACCTTCAAAGATGAATGTGCAATAAAATAATTAATGTTTTTTAATTTCTTTGTTAATATTGCTATAAAACCGCTATGACATTTTCTTTTTTACTAACTACATCTTCATTAACTACGTAGTTAGAATAATCATAATAATGTTTTAACCGTTATCAATTGCCATTTTTTCTAAACAAAATATACATTCAAGTCATTTAATAATATTTTTAATTTGTCTTTTTTTAAAATTAAAATATAATAAAAATAACGAAGGGGATAAGAATGATTTTAAAATTTGGATATTATATTAAAACACTAAGAAAGAGATTAAATATGTCCCAGTTTGAGCTTGGGGCTTATCTACATTGTTCTTTTCAAGCTGTGAGCAGATATGAATCAAATAAAGTAGATATCGATCTATCCTTTTTAGGAATACTTGCTCGTGTGTTAAGAGTTGATTTAACATCTTTTATCAATATGGAGATAGCTAAAAATAATGATGACTGTGATCGATACGTATTTGATATAGATAGATTTGCAGCGGCTTTAATATTTTTAAGAACCTCTGCTCATATCTCTCAAAAAGAGATGTCTAAATTGATATCTATTTCAAATAATAAGATTTCAAAATGGGAAAATGCCACATCTCTTCCAACCATTGCTGAATTTAAAAAATTAGCATACTTCTTTGATGTCTCATATGAAGCATTATATTTTGCTAAATTCGATATCCAAGAAGTCAAATTACCTCAATATAAGAAAAAGAAAGTTTTTGTTCTATCCTATAACGAGAATTAATTTTTATGTGATTAGTCTCCCTTTAAAAAAGGTGTGTTATACACACCTTTTTATATTATCTAAGTTCGATATCTATCAAATTATTTTTATAATCGACAAGATATTTCTTATTAGGTCTAATGTTTTTAGAGATAATTCCTTCAGCAATAAGCGTTTCAATATTATGCTGAATAAATCTTTTTATTGGTCGAGCTCCATTTTCAAAGGAGTAGGCTTCATCTAAGATATGTTCTTTTAAATTGGATGTGAAATCAACATCAAAATATTGAGATTTTAATCTAGCTTTAAGATTAATTAACATCTTATCAACAATTTGAAGTTGAACATCTTTTGATAAAGAATTAAAGAATACAATCTCATCAATTCGATTTAAAAATTCAGGTTTAAATGTTTGTTTTAATATGAGTTCTGCTTCATTAATCTTATTGTTTAATATCTCAAATGATGCTAGATTTGAAGTCATGATGATGACAGTGTTTTTAAAATCACATAATCTACCTTGTGCATCGGTAAGTCTTCCATCATCCATAATTTGAAGTAATAGATTTAATACATCAAGTGATGCTTTTTCTATCTCATCAAATAAGACGATGCTATATGGATTATGTCTCACCTTTTCTGTAAGTTGTCCTCCTTCTTCATATCCGATATATCCTGGTGCTGCTCCTATTAATCTAGAAACTGAATATTTCTCCATATATTCAGACATGTCGATTCTAATGATCTTATTTTCATCATCAAATAATGCTTCAGCAAGAGCTTTAGCAACCTCAGTTTTACCTACACCTGTTGGTCCCATAAAAAGAAATGAGCCAATTGGTCGATGATCATCGTTGATTCCTGCTCTTTGTCTAATGATGGCATCACTTACGAGTTTAATTGCCCTATCTTGTCCAATAACTCTTTTTGATAAGGTATCTTTTAAAGATAACACTCTTTCTTTATCACCTTTGATAATTTTTGAAACAGGAATACCAGTCATATCAGATACAACTTTTGCAATACTATCTTCAGTGATATTATCTGTTAATAAAGCATGATTTTTACTATTTTTTTCAAGCTCTTCTAACCTCGCTTTTAATGAAGGAATCTCTTTATATTGGATCTCACTTGCTCTTTGATATTCTCCTTCATTAAAAGCATTTTGAAGTGCAAAATTTAATGAATCAATTTTTGATTTAATCTCTTTTTCTTCTTTGATATCTTCTTTTTCTTTTTGCCATTTAGCATTTAAATCATTGTTTTCTTTTTGAAGCAAAGCAAGTTTAGATTCGATTTTATTTAATCTAATTTTAGATTGTTCATCGCTTTCTTGTTTTAGAGCCATCTTTTCAATTTCAAGTTGTCTTATCTTTCTTTCGTTTTCATCAAGTTCTGTTGGTTTGGATTCAATTTGAACTCGAGCTTCAGCTGATGCTTCATCTACTAGATCGATTGCTTTATCAGGTAGATATCTATTTGAGATATATCTAACAGAGTAGTTGACAGCAGCAATAAGAGCATTATCTGTGATATGGACACCATGATGTGTCTCAAATCTATTTTTTAAACCTCTTAAAATTGATAAGGTATCTTCTTTTGTTGGTTCATCGACCATGATAGGTTGAAAACGTCTTTCAAGTGCACGATCTTTTTCAATGTATGCTTGATACTCTTTTAATGTAGTTGCACCAATACAATCGATATCGCCTCTTGCTAACATTGGTTTTAACATATTTGAAGCATCAAGAGCTCCGCTAGTCCTACCAGCCCCTACTATTAGATGTATCTCATCGATAAATAAAATAATATTATGATTAGATTCTTTAAGTTTATTTAATACAGCCTTTAATCTTTCTTCAAACTCTCCTTGATATTTAGCTCCAGCTAAAAGTGAACCCATGTCGAGTTCAAATATCTCTTTATTTTGTAAGGTGATAGGTACATCTTTATTTACTATTCTTTGAGCTAGTCCTTCAATAATTGCTGTCTTTCCTACTCCTGGTTCACCAAGTAAGATTACATTATTTTTTGTTTTTCTTGCTAAGACTGTGATGATCTTTCTAATCTCATTATCCCTTCCAATAACTGGATCTATTTTATTAGCTTTAACTTCATCAGTGATTAATCTTCCATATTTTTTTAAGATGTCTTCTTCATTGTTTGTTTGCCTTTGATAATTGTTGTTCATAATAAATTCCTCCTCTCTAAAATCATTATAATCTTTTATTAGCACTTGTCAATATAGAGTGCTAATTTTTATATTTTAACTAATTTTCTATTATTAAAAACAACAAAAAACAAATGATTTTCATTAATTTCTTTGCAAAACAAACATTTTTAATAAAAAAACCGATTTAGAAATCGGTTGTAGTTTTTAGGTTTTTAATTATTATGGTTTAGTCAAAGGACACTATGATCCCATTTTGAAGTGAGTAATAAGAACATAGACCTCGATTTTCAATTACTCTTATATTTTCAAAACCGTAGTATTCTTCTATTTTGACTTTAAGTTTATCAGCTCTATCGGGTGCTTGAGTGTGACAAATAATAATTTTCTTTGCTTTATTTTTAATGTCTCCTGCTAGTTTTCCAATGTTGACCACTAATCGTTTGAAAGCACCCTCCATAGAGATAGCTTTTTCTTTTATTTTTATTTCACCATCTGCTCCATAACATACTGGTTTAATTCTTATCAATGTAGCGATTGCTGCAGTTAGCCTACTCATCCTTCCATTTTTAATTAGATTCTCAAATGAATCTAAAATAAATAATAAATTGATTTTATTTCGATATGAGATTATTTCGGATTTGATTTGTTCAAATGATTTATTTGCTTCTATTAATTCAACCAGTTTTTCAACAAGCAACATCATCGATCCAGCAACTGATTTAGAATCCATTAAAAATACTTTAGAAGGATCTTCTAAAGAAGATATAGCGGTCTCTGCTGCATTAAAGCAACCACTTAGTTTCTTTGATATTGTGATAACAAAATAATAATCTGCACCTTTAATTGAATCTAAAAAAGAACCAGATGATGGACAAGCCGTAGATGATTTTAAATTTTTAGCTTGCTTAATCTCTTCCATGAATAATCCTAGATCTAAAGAATCGTTGTCTACATACTCTTTTTCACCTAGGATTACAGTTAAAGGTACAACCTCAAAGCCGATATCTTTCCTCTTTATATAATCAGTTTTAAGATTTGAACTACTATCAACAATTATTTTATACTTCATTTACTTGTATACCCCCTGTAAAATATAAGGTTCAAATTAATTAATTTATACATATTCAATAGAATTTCGTTTAAATTGACGTTAGATTTGATAAACATTCCTATATATTAGAACAATAAACGTAATTTACAAACAAACATACAATAAAATATCTAATTTGTAGAAAGTTTAATTTTTTTAGCTTTTTTAAATCCTAATTCAATTAAATGCAATATTAAATTTTTTTTAATAAACCAATTTCATCTTGAAAATCTCTTATATTTAAAAACCCTTATAAGTTCGACTCATAAGGGTAAATGTTTAAATGAAAAGTTATATTTTAACCTATTTATAAGATTCTTCTTGAGCCATCGCTTCTGCTCTAAGTTGAGCTCTATAAGAAATTTTCTTAGCTCCAGAATATAAGGAATATAAACAAAGTAAGAAACAAAGAATTGCAACAACCACTGATCCCCATGCAACATATGTCCAATTGCTATCTGGGCTATACCAAGAGATTGGATTAACTCCATTTGCTAAATAATTGATACGAGCAAAGTATTGAGTAAATGAGAATAGCATTCCAGCACAGAACATGAATACGCCGTTTAATAATTCAAATCCACCGATGTAGGAATCTCCAACAATATTATCCAATTTATTTCCGTTTCTATCTTTTTCATGGACAAAACTGAGCCATAAATTAGTAAGAACTAAAAAAGTTGTTATAGCAACAAAAATCCATGCCGATAATAATCCACCACTTGGTCCTCTAAACATCGAGTTGGTGACAAAATATAATGAAATAATCGTTCCATCAGATAACGAAGCTGCAAGAGCTGGTGCTGCCGCAAATCCATAAATAAGTGCTAACATCACTAATGAAATAACAGTCGATGTCTTAGTGATCCCTTTTTTCTTTTCCATAATCATTTTCTCCCTGTCAAATAATTATAATAAATTTATAACATTTATAAAGTGTTTATATTATTTATAAAAAGCTTCTTCTTCCTCAACTTTGATCTTATGTCTTTTTATGAGTTTAAGAACTCCTTCATACATGAGATAAATACAAAGTGCAAAGCATAGGATTGCAACAACTATTGCTCCCCATCCAATGAAAGCAGTATTTAAGTCATTGACGATACTTCCACCATTTCCACTGATATTCCATTTTGTAAATTGAAGAGTGAATGAGAATAACATGCCAGCACAGAATAAGAAGATACTATTGAAAACTTCTAAATATCCAATGGATGAATCTCCTACTATAGTCTCTAACTTATTTCCCTTTCTATCTCTTTCATAAACTCTACTTAACACTAAATTTAATATCGTAAACAATGTTGCAAGTGAGACAAAGATATATGCGGATAATAATCCTCCACTTGCACCATTGAATGCAAAATTAGTGCAATAATATAAGCAAATATAATACCCATTAGTAGTATACCTATTGATTCCTGGTGCTGCAGAGAATGCAAATATTAAAAACAAACCAACTAAAGCAATAATCGTTGATGTATCTTTAAACATTCCTTTTGAAATTTTACTCATACATTTTCTCCTAATTTATGATTATAAAGAAACTAAACACCAATTAAAACTCTTTTTATATTTAAAAAATATAAAAAGCAATAAATATCATATAATTTTATCTTCTTCTTGTAAATAAGATTTTATCGCTAGTCTGTTCATGGATTTTTAAGCATTATTTGATTTAGAAAACACCAAACAAGTGTTCATAAATATAAGTAAAAAATTCATCATAAATCTCAAAAGCAAAAAGGCAAAAAGAAAAGCAAATCTAATATAAAATCTTCAATTAATAAATAAAAATAAACTTTCAAATTTGAATAAAAAATTGCCTTTTTGCAGATTTATTATCAAAAATGCAGATTATTTATAAGAATCAAGTACAGTTCTTAAAAGTGCTGGATCATCTGTCATAATCGCATCAACACCTTTTTCGATCAGTTCTCTCATCTCATCTTCTTCATTGACTGTCCAATATTGAACGGCGATATTTCTTTGATGCGCTTCCGAGATGTAATATGGCATTTTTAAATTTATACCATATTCAACTGTTGGAAGTTGCAAACATGCATAGTTATCATAGTTAAATAAAGATGTACCAGTCCACAACATTAAAAGGTATTTAATGACCCCACCAGTTGAAGCACCTCTAAATACATCTGGATGTTCATCTTTTAGATAGTTTTCAACCTCGGTATTAAATGTACCGACCACTATTCTATTTTTATAATCTGGAAAATTTTCTGTTAATGTTTTTTCTATATAATCTGCTGCGATGTATCCGCTCTCACCTGAATCTTTAATCTCGACAATAAATAACATCTCTTTATAATCATCATAGAATGCAGAAAGTAAATCATCGATGGTCACAATTGCTAAATCGTTTTCTTTTAAAACTTGATATCTATCTTCATCAGCGACATCATCTAATAAATTTCTATATGGAAACTCACCATCTAATTCAAAGTTATATCCATAGTTAAACTGTTGAAGTTCTTCTAAGGTGTGCTCACTGATTAGATATTCTTCATCATTTCCTGTTACAACTTCTACATCGCTTGTTCTATTGATCGATTCATCGTGATTTAACACTAGATATCCATCGCTTGTTAACCAAAGGTCTGTCTCCATCACATCGGCTTGGTAATCTCTTAAAGATCCTTTAAATGCCATTAAAGTGTTCTCAGGATAATTATTTTTACCTCCTCGATGTGCAACAAGCATTGGAAGTTCACCTTCTCCTACAATAAAAGGATTGTTCTCAATAATGATTGGTGGAGTTATACAATTTATAATCACTTCAAATATGACAATTAAGAGAATAACCCCTGCTAGTATAATTGCCCATAAATATTTTCTTGGAAACCAATTTGTATAATATTTCATATCTTTATCTCTTCAAAATTCACTCCTAATATTTTAAAAAATTATTTAAGATTAGCAATGTTAATAAACGAGCTAGTAAATGATGCTAATATAAAAAGCGTAAAGCTATGCTTAATATTGTATCTAATCTTAATAAAACTTATTCCTCGCTAGCTATTATAGTATATGTGCCATCATTACAAATAATAACACTATCTTTTAATGTTAAATCTGTATTCCAACCTTCTTCTAATGTGACATTAGATTCAAATTCTTCTACTGATCCATTATAACAAAGCTCTAATTCAGTGATTGTAGTATCAGAAGATGGATATATACCATAAAAAGCATTTTCTTCGATATTAGTTAAAGTTGATGGTAAAGTAAGCTTTTCTAACTTAATAATATATGAAAAAGCCCACGATTTGATATTTGTCACATTTAAATCTTCAGATATTATAAATTCGGATACTTGAATACCTCTTGGATATGAATGAAGTGTTAAATTAGAACCGTTATATTCATATAAGACACCATCTTGAATCTTATAGTATCCATTATCATTATTTGTACCACCTATTGTAAAGTTGCTAGTAGAATTACCAAGAGCTGGTATTGCACTAAAAGCACCTTCACCAATATATTTGATTGACTCTGGTAAATTGATAGAAGTGACACTAACTGTTTGATAAAAGCAGTATGCACCAATAGATTCTAATTTTTCATTGAAATTGATTGTAACTAACGATTGAGATTGTGAGAAAGCATTATCTCCTAGTGTTTTTAAATTAGCAGGTAAAGTAAGTTCAGTTATTGCACAGTTCCAAAACGCTAATGAACCAATACTTTCTATATCATCATTGAATGTAATAGAATTTAAACTATCATTATGATCGAATGCTCCATCAGGAATTGATGTGAGCTTAGTATTTGTTAAATCTATCGTTCTAAGTTCAGCCTCTTGGAAAGCACTAATTCCTAATTCTTTTAAGTTAGATGAAAAAGGAAAAGAGGTGATATTAACATAACCAAATGCCCATTCACCAATATATTCAAGGCTCTCTCCTCCACTAACTGAAGTTAAACTGGTTGCTCGATAAAAAGCATAATCATCAATTGAGGTGACACTTGTTGGAATAGTGATGCTACTTATTGCCCCATTTGCAAAAGCATATGCACCAATAGTTGATGTATTTGAATGAATCTCTACTGTTCTCAATCCATTTGGAACCACCACAAGAGATGAATAATCGATAGTATATAAAGAGCCTTCATATACTACAAAGTTCTCATTCTCTTCATCCACTACAAAACTTGTAAGTGAGGTGACAGGAATATAAAAAGCTTGTTCTTCAAGATCTCTTATATATTTAGGTATATAAATAGATATAATTTCTGCTCCATATACACTAAAAGCATTATTAGCTATACCTGTGACATTAAAAGTTTTTCCATCTACTTCTATCGTCTCTGGTATCATAACAGGGTTTGGAGCAATTGATGTTGAACAGGTATAACTAGTAAGAGTTGCTTCTAATGTATCTTCATCATATGTAAAAGTAAAATCAGCTAGATTTGTTTCAATTAAATTGATTGTTAAAACTAATTCATTTTGACCAGAAACGATTGTAAAACTACCGGTTCTATTTCCACTGCTAGATGAGATTGTTACTGATACATTTGAACCATTTAAAAGTAAGGATTCAAAACTGTATCCACTATTTATTGTTATTCTAAAAGATATCTCATCGCCTTCTTGTAATGTTGAAGTTTCTTCAAAACTTGTTAAATCAATCTCTTCACCATCTTTATAAAAAGTGATCGTACCTCCATCTTCATTTGTGATAGTTAAAGATACACCTACTCCATATTGGTTAAGATTGGAATCAGTGCTACATGAAGATAAAAGAATTCCTCCAAAAAGTAGAGCCGATGAAACAACTAGATTTAATAAGATGTTTTTTCTTTTCATGTTTATTTATTTAATTAATCAATTGGTAATGTTGTTGTACCAACATTTGAGAATGTGATAGTCACATTGCCATAATACATTACATAGTCAGAATCATAATAGTTATATCCAGCTGTAACAACTATTGCTCCACTTGTTATAGATATATGGAATGTGCTTGCATTACTATATCCGGTAGTTCTTAATGGACGAACATTAGTTATAAAACATCCATCACTTGTCATATCTGCAATCATATCATATATAGCATCATATTCTTGATCTGTTTCATCATATTCAAATACTGCTCCAGATACATCTGATATTATTGGAAGTAAATCATCGTAAGTATAATATCCACTATATCCACTTGCAAATACAACATTAGAATTTTCATCAGTGTATCCTGATTCATATGCTACCCATTCATTTGAAGTTGAATCATATCCGTATGGATATAAAAGATTGCTCGTATTATTAAGAGGAGCTAGATAAAAATCTGCTACAGAAGACTGAGTTGTAACATATCCATCTGTATCCACATCATAAGCATTGACAGTTGAGTTTTGTTTAACATAGATCTCATCACCAGTGTAATAGAAGGTTTTATTTTCTACTGCTTCTCCAAAATCTGTTTCATCATATGTAGCAGCATAGGTATATGAAGATGAAACATCAATTGTGAAGTTATCTTCATATGTATCAAGTATAGCATCTAAAGCGTTACTCTCAGTTGTCTCTTCATAAAGTTCAGGTTCTTCAATTGTTGTCTCACCTAAATCAGAAAATGTAAATGTGACAGTATTATCAATATAGGTGACCTCACTTGTATCATCATCAACTGATTGAATAGCTGTTAAATCGATGTATAGCTGCGTAAATACACCGTTAACACACATGATATATGCTTCATCAATAGTTGTATATACACCACTATTTAATGAATATAAGAGGTTGTTACAGATGATGTTTGCCTTCGATGTAGAGATATTATAATAGCTTAATGCAGTACCTGATTTTTCTTCATCTAATGCGAAATCATTATCATTAAATATCGTAAAGAAATTATAAAATCCATTAGCTGCAAAGTTATATTTTCTACCTCCACTTGCACTACCTTGGTTATAAGAGGTAGAAAGTGTGTTGGTGTAATCTACTTCAGCAGTATATGCATATCCTTCTTCATCTTCATAGTAGGTATATGGACCTTCAGCTGCAATCTCTACTCCACTTACTAATCGATAAGAATACTTATAAAATTTATTTTGATCTACATTATCATATTTAACAGTGGTGTAATACGTATTTGTTTCAAGAGTCTCCGAGGTATCAATCTCATATATCTCATCACCCCATTCATCTGTTTCACCTGTATCTATAGCATCATATCTAATTTGTTGGATCGTACCAGTCAAAGTGAATCCATCCAAAGCAAGTTCCATATTGTTAGAAATAACTTCATCTGAAAACTGTTCTACTTCAGCATCTGGTGAATCAGTATTATCTACTTCACATCCAACAAGTAAGAGCAAGGATGTGATTGATGTTAATAATAAATATTTTTTCTTCATAATTCATTTTCTCCTAAGTATATGTGTATCCTTGCTTTATTATATTTGGAATGTAAAAGCAGGAGCTGAGTTATCAAAGTCATAATAATTAAATACGACTTGACCAGTGTAGGTGTTGCTTTGATTGTATTCGACAACAATCTCATCAAAGACATATGATTGTAATGTCTCATCATATTCTACATACACTCTAACATCTGTGACATACCCACCAGATATTGCTGAATAAACATCAATTGGAGCCATAAAACAATCTCCAGCAATGTATTGTAAATTATCTATAGTAGGTGAATAACTACCATCTTCATTGATGTTAAAGATATTTGCATCCATATAATCATCTGCAAAATTTTGATAGTAGAATATTTCATCATAGTAATAATATCCACTTAGATAGTAGAAATCAGATGAACTTCCAGATCGAGAGAAAGTATTAGTATCATCAATTGTAGAATCATCTACCTCATATGAATATAACACACCGGTTGTTGTTGGATTATATAACATAAAATCAGCAGTGCTAGGCGAGGTTGGTTCATATGTTTCTAGTGTAGGATCATCTAAGGAATATGTTTGAGAATAGACGTAAGGGAGAGAATAAGAAGAAGAATTATTAGTGAGGTTTTTTCCGTTATGGCTATAATAGATTGTGACGACCTCGTCTTGACCAGCATACTCTCCATCGATGTATGGGGTTGCTCTCCTACGATATGTGAAACCACTAGATTTACCCATCACTTCAAGTGCCTCAGCTAATGGTTCGTTTTCTTCTTTTTCAGGCTCTACTTGAATCATATCTCTAGCAGAACTTGTACCAATTTCTGAAAAATATAAATCGGCAGTGTAATGATATCTAGGATAGGTTTGATAATAATTTGTACTTTCTACTGAAACTGTTGTCTGTTGAGTTGAATCAACATTATATGAATCAAAATGAGCTTCAGTTAAACTATCTTCACTAAATATAAAATTAGCTGTCTCAAAAGATACTGCATCTAAATATTCATCTAGCACTGAAAACATCGCTGCATAAAATACCGCAGCTTTAGTTGTAGATAGTTCAAATGATCCATCGCTTTGCGATTTAAAATCATTTCTTTGAACAAGTTCAAAAGGATTCATAAGTCCATTTAAAGCATAGATTGATAATTCTCCATCACTATCTACTCCGTATGTTGTTTGCAATGTATTATCATAATCTAGGTATCTGATACCAACATATCCGTTGTAATCAAATGAATTTTCTCCAAATAGATATTCAGATTCTCCATCTATTACTTGATAGAATCTTCTATCAACACCAACATAATCATCATCGTTTTGATATACAAGAGTATATGTGTAGGTAGTTGATGTAGTTTCTGCTTCTGAATCTGGGATAGTGTAAGCACTATCTTCATAATATGATGTGGTGACAGTGACAGATCCTGTCACAGTGAATCCAGTCCTTAATTCTTTAATAACAGAATTTATTTCAATTGGATCTTCTAATGTACTAGTACATCCTGTAATCAACAACCCCCCAAGTGCAATAAGTATTGCTTTACTTTTAGTTTTTAGTTTCATTTTCTCGCCCTCTTTTTGTTAAATATTAAATTAATTAGTAGTATTTAAA
>CAZJPX010000019.1:10480-13225 GCA_964548325.1 uncultured Staphylococcaceae bacterium | reverse complement strand
CTATCTTCTAATCCACTTACAGTATAATCTTCACTTTCAATGTATGATACAGTGTATGTAGTAGGATATAATTCGCTATAATTAAAAGTAGAACCACATATATCACATATATTTTCTTCACTTGCTGAGCTATGCATAGCATATCCGCTTGCTTCAGTGTATACTTGCTCACAATAAGTATTTGTGCATTCAAACCAATGATATGATTCATTATAACTGGCTGTACTTGAAGGAGTATGATCGACAATAGTTACATCAAATGTAGCAGATCCTTGATAGTATACTTTTGGTATACTTCCATCTGATGATATATATTCATCAAAATCTTCAAATGTAATTGTGACTTCATAATCTCCAGCTGTTGTGAGTATGCTACCACTTCCTTCTGCTGCACCTACATATGAATAAGAGTAATTTGCATTTGAATCATTACCAGTAATTGTTACATAGTTATCAATATCAGATCCCACACATATTTCTCCAGGAACTGAGGCATTAATTCCATTAACATATACAGCATTTGGATAACTATGATTATAATCTCCATCTAAAGCTAAACCTGCATCAGAAGATGAGAAAGTTTTAGTAGTCGAAGTTGAAGGAATATATGAAGATATCGCATTATATGCAGAACTAGTAAAATATCCAGCATTAACTACAAAACTATTTGCAGTATTGTTATCAAGGGTCGAATAACTATGATATCCACCGTTGATTGTCCAATTAGTATTTTCTGAAGTTGAATCAACTATATAAAAACCATTGTAGTTTCCATATCTAACAGTAGAAGAGAGATACCCTCCATTAACAGTCACATCAATAGAACTAGTAGATGAAGTATTATATGTTCTAATTGGATTAGAACTGGTTGGAGCATAAGTGGTGATTGTACCTCCATCAATTGTCACATCAATAGAAGATGAAGTAGAAGAGTTATTATAAGCATAAACTCCAGTAGCAACTCCAGCTGATCCTATTGAGTTGATATATCCTCCAGCAATTGTTACATCAATTGATGAAGAAGAGTTACTACTATTTTCGATATAGACTCCATGCACTGGTGTTCGTCCTTGGACGTTGCTAGTAAAAGCAATTTCTCCAGTCTCATCATCACTACAATCATCTAAGGTAAAAGATGTATCAGTATCATCTGAGCTACTTATAATTCCAATCCCATAATATGGCGTTGATGTTCTTCCAGATGTCAATGTGTATCCATTTAAACATAATGTAACAGTAGCTCCTTCATCAATTGTGATTCCTCTACTTGCTGTAATGCTTTCTGTTAGATACCAATTACCTTCAGTTAATGTATAAGTAGAACTTGTTAATTCATTCCAATCAGTATGATTATCATGTTCATCAGCTGCTAATGTAGCAACATTACTTTGTTTACTAACTCCTTGATATTTTTCTAAAGAAGAATAATTGTACTCACTAGTAGAGATAGCAATCGTTCCTGTACATGTTGCTACAGGAAGAGCAAATAACAATGTTAAGGCTGATAAAAATTTAAAAGATTTTGATTTCCTCATAAAACATTTTTCTCCTCTTATTTTAATGTTTATGTTTATTTAGAACACTATCGATGTTTTTAAAAAATTAAATCTTTGATAAAGTGAATCTCAAATTTTGAATGCTTAACTTTGTTTCGCTTTAGCTTTCTTTCTTTTTCTTTTTATGAATATGATTAAAAAAATTAAATCAGCAATTATAAAAAGAGCAACAACAATTCCAATAATAACATATATCAAAATCTGGAAATTTCTACCAGAGACATCAACATATCCACAAATAGAACATGCATAAAAACTAAGTTCATGAGCTCCGGTTACATCACTTTCACACACAGAACAAACACTCCAATGAGATTCACTATCATATTCGTATGTATCAATAGTATGATCAACAATAGTTAATTCAAATTCAGCAATTGCCGATTCATAATATTCTTTTGGTGATCGATCATCGGTACTGACATGTTCATCTAATGATACTAAAACTATATATTCACCAAGTTCAGTAGGTAAATTTGCATATGTTGTTGTATCATCAACACTTCGATAAGAAAATGAATAGCTAACGTTATTTGTATTTCCTTCTATTATAATTTTATCTTCATAATCTCCACACACCTCTCCAGCTATACTAGCTGTAATTGAAGATGTTTCACCTATCTTATATACAGCATATGGAAAATTAGAATCATAATCTGGATCAAATGATGCTCCGCCTTTTTCATTAAGATTCAATGATGTATATGATTCAGCTATGTAATCATATATTATTTCATAGGCTGTTAAATCAAAATATCCATCTAACAATGTGATATAACCACTTTCACTTCTGATGGTTTCCATAACATATGCACCATTTAGTGTGATGGTAGATGAAGTATGAGATTGATAAATACTATAGTTAGTATCAGCATTAAGGTTTGATATCTTTGTGCCTTTATTTATTGTCATATGTGAAGCACCTGAAGGTGCCGACTGATAGATACCATATGCAGTTCTATTGCTACTGATATCTGTTATCGTCCCATTAGTTATTTCGATGCTAGATGAAGAAGTTTGATAAATTCCAATAGCTGAAATAGAACCAGTAAGATTTGATATTGTTCCTCCATTCATTTCAACAGAAGCAGAATTCATTTGATAAATACCATAAGCACTGGATGAGCCAGTAATATTTGATATTGTTCCTCCATTCATTTCAACAGAAGCAGAATTCATTTGATAAATA
>CAZJPX010000019.1:0-10380 GCA_964548325.1 uncultured Staphylococcaceae bacterium | reverse complement strand
TTTCCCAAAATTAAAAGGTATTGTTGTACGACAATACCTATAATGAGTTAATAATGTAGTTTTAATTATATGAGTAAGATTAGGCTTCACTATTTTTTGAAAGTTGATCAAGTTCAGCTCTAACTTGATGACCAACATATCTTTTAAAATTATTTTCAGCAATTGTTCGACGTCTAATTCTTGGACTTACTCTATAGTAGAGATATTCATCTTCATAAAAAGGTGCAGTTCTAATTTTTAAATCAACGTAATTTTTTTCTTTTTTCTTTTGATATAGTGCACTACGGAAATAAACATATATTTCACTATCATCTTGAGGTTCTTCAATTATGATATTTCTTTTTTTTGGAATTTGAGCTACAAATTTTTTTGCTTCTACTTCAGCTTCAAGTTGTTCAACTTTAAATCCTGCAAAGTATAGATATATGTTAAGAAAAACAAAGATTACAATTAATATAGAAAGTATACCAATTATTAAATACATCATATTAGTATCTAAATTCATAACTTATTCTCTCCTTTTTTACTATTACATTTACTTAAGAATATTATTTAGAGACAGAAATTTCATCTCTAATCTCTTTTAAATATTCAACCAATGTACCAACTGTTATATTAGTTATTTTTAAATTTGGTTCAACTCGATGTATGCTATATCCTTCACCTTTTTCTGTTTCTTCTTTTCTAAATAGTATTCCATAAGGGGGTTTTTCTTCTTCTTTTATTTCAACTACCACTTCTTCTTCTTGAATAGTATTTAATTGATCTAATATCTTTTGTCTTTCAGAAGCTTCTGCTAACCATTTTGCTTTCCTTTTCTTCTTTATCAAAATGACTACATAAATAATAAAACCAACTATTACAAGAAATACGGCAACTAGTAATATCCATAGCATCGTATATTGTTCATTGCTCATAATTTATTGACCTCCAAAACCAAGTGATACATATATATTTACATATATATGTATAGTTATAAATCAATAAGACATTTATGTCAAATAAAAAATATATAATTATACATCGGTTTTGCAGGAATATTTTTAAAAATAAACGATTTATTTCAAATTAGTAAATTCGATTTAATCGTTCATTTATTCATTTATATCAGAACAAAAAAATTTATTATTTAAAAAAATAGGGTATAATCTTAAAAACTTTTAGTTTACCAAAGGAGGTATCACTATGGATAAAGAAAAAGAATATGAACTTGAAGACGTAATCACTAATGATGAATTTGAGATCGATTTTAATACATTAAATGTTGGTGAAAATACTGTTGAAAATACTAATCAATTCATTACTGTTGAAGAGACAGAACCTAACATTAATTTAGATTTAAACTTTAAATTAGATCCAAAAATTGAGTTAGATCTAAAACTTGAAACAGAGCCAGTAGTTGAATCAAAAAAAGAATCTGAGCTTAAATTAGAATCTGAACCAAAACCAGCTTCAAAACCAAAACCAACAATAACTTATATTTTAGTTGAAGAAGAGGAAGAAGAAGATAACATTATATTCATAGAAGATAAAGATGTCACTAAGACAGCAACATATCAAACTCCAGGTATAAAAGCAAAAAGACTACAAGTTAAAAACGTTGCTAAAGGTTAAGCCTTGACCCCTTTTATAAAAAAAGACTCAACGAAAAGTCATAAGTGATTCTTAGATTTTTCTTAATTAGAAGATGTTTGATATAATTCCTTCTTCATAATTTCCATTAGCAATAAAAATCCATTTTAAATTAATGAGGTCACTTTTAGTGCCTCTTTTTAATTTGAATGAAATTAGATATTTGAATGTTAAATTGTAGAAATATCTATAAACCAATTTTTAGCCACTTTAAAAGCCCTTACAATTCATTCCTGTAAGGGCTTCTTAGAGGTTCACATGAAATTATTAATTTTAAGTATTATTTTAGGTTCTGACGAAGTTCATCAACATAATCTGCTTCAACAAAGTCTTCATGAGGTGTCAATCCGTTTTGATTCATACAGTCGATGACAAGATCTCTTGCTCTTCTTAATGATAGATCGGATTTAACTCTAAATCCAAGTGGGATCTGTTGATAGGCAGCTTTTGCTGAAGCATCATTGATTGGAATTGCACTATGTCTATAATCTTTTGGATCAAGAGCAAGATAGATTTTAAGTGCTGTTCCACTCACTGTGATCTTACAATAAGTTTTCTTTGATAATCTGAATGTATCTCCACTTGAAGATACTCTTGAGTTAAGGCCATAACTCAATAGTAATTTCTTAAGTGTTTGATAAGCGGTTTGGATTTCATCATCAGCATCGACAATCTTTTCTTCAAAAGTTTGTTTGACGACTTCACCTTTTTCAATCACACTCTCTTTTCCTCTGACCTCAGGTTGAGGGATGATTGTCTTCTTCGCTTCTTTAACAACTCGTTTTTCTTGAGGTTTTGAAGAAGAAGCAGGTGCTTTGATGATGATGGTCTCTTCTTTGCTCTCGATTGGTTTTTCTTCAACACTTTCAACTACACCATCTTCGTTTTCATAAAGAATCTTAACTATTGTCTCTGATTCTTTTGAAGGTTCTTCAACTGGAGCTTCAGTGACTGTTTCATACATAGGAGTCTCTTGTACTTCCTCTTTTGGAGCGACGTAGACTGTTCTTACCTCTTCTCTAGTACCAGTTGGAGCCACCGCATCTCTTATCTCAGAAAGAGTAGCAATCAACTCACTTCT
Organism: uncultured Staphylococcaceae bacterium; assembly: GCA_964548325.1. GTDB lineage: Bacteria > Bacillota_I > Bacilli_A > RFN20 > CAG-826 > Onthovivens. The sequence goes on along the minus strand of CAZJPX010000019.1, from coordinate 7,667 downwards.
TATGATGTCACGAACATCATCTTCAGAGAGTCTATCTCTAACTGTTCTTCTAAATAAAGGTTGTTCTTCTTTTGGTTCAACCTCTTCTTTTGGAGGTAAGTCTTCATATACTCCATTATACATTTCACGAGCGACATCAGAGGTTGCTTTTGCGATCTCTTCTTCAACCATTGCTCTAGCATCTTCATAATCAACTAAATCATATTTCTTCTCAAGCTCTTCAAATGCAAGTGACATGATGAATTCATATTTAGACATCTTTTCAAATGCATATCGAGGATCAGCAAGAAGTTTCTTGTTTTCAATAATTTCAGTTAATAAGTCTTTAATTTCATCACGAGTATAGTATTCTGCTTGACGTTGTTGAGGTGCAGGTGCTGGTGCTGGTTCTTTAACTGGCTCTTTAAGAGGTTCTTCTTTTACAGGAGCTGGTTCTTCTTCTTTTACTGGTTCTTGGCTTAACTCTTCAACGACTTCTTCTTCAGTTAAAGTTTCAAGAACTTTTCCAGAACGGACAGATGTACGTGTGATATAGAATGCAAGATAGAACACTGCTAATGCATAAAGTAATGCAAATGCACCAGCGACGATTGTTCCAATCTTGACGACCCAAGCAACAGTTTGATCTGCTCCAGCTGCAACAGCATCATCAACGGATTGTAATAATGTAATACTTTCAAAGTATTCATGTAGATTAGAAATAGTATATGAACCATGTGCTACTTGATTTGTATAAAGATAATCATAGTACTCAAATTGATATAGATGGTATCCAAATGCTATCACATAAAGTAGTAATACTGTTGCTATGATACCAAAGAAAGTATGGATGAAATATTTTCCTTTACCTTTTCTAATGAAAGAAACCAGTTGGATAATAAAGAAGATAATACAAACTAATATGACTACCCAAACAGCGATTTGAGCAATCAAGAAGGCAATGTCGATCTCTTCTTCTAAGAAAGCAATCGTAAATAAGCTACTTGCACTGCTACTATCAGACCACCATCCTATTCCACCTAGTCCAATTAAATCAAGTACTGTCCAACTGACTTGACGAAGAAATTCACCAGCATCAGATGTTGGAACTAATATTCCAACGTTTGTCTGTAGATAATCTGTTATTGGATTTTCAAATACTAATAGGTAGAAGAATCCAACGACACAAAGAAGCATGATGATGGCAAATATGTACCAACCAACAATTACTCCTCCACGTAAAGTCCTTCTAGTTTTTTCACTACTCATAATTTACTCTCCTAATTTTTAAGTATTAATCTTCAAAATCATCATAATCATCGGTCAAGTTAGCTTCTTCTTCGAGTCTGCTAGCCCAGTCGGTTACATAAACTTGATCGATCTGTTCAACGTTATGTTTTTCCATACAGTCTCTAATTAATTGCTCTGCTCTTCGATATGAGAGACTACTCTTAACTTTAAAGGTGAGAGGGATCTCTTGATAAATTGCTTTTGATGAAGCATCTTTGATAGGTAAAGTGGTGTTAGCATAATCGTTTGGATCAAGAGCTAAGTATAACTTCAATGCTTTACCAGCGATTGTGATCTTACAATATGTGACACGATGTAATCTAAAGGTGTCTCCACCATTAGAGACTCTGTTATTTAAACCATATGATTTAAGAAGTGATTTTAAGTTGTTGTAATGTTCTCTAATCTCATCACTTGCTTCAAGAATTCTTCTTGAGAATGGAATTCTTTCAACCTTCTTCTTATCTTCATCTTGATCTGCTTGTGCTTCTTTTTGTACACGAACTTCAACCGTCTTTGAAGTAGGTTTTGGTTTAGGTTTCTCTTCCTTTGGTTCTTCTTTTTTAGCAACCTCTCTTACGACCTCTCTTACGACGACTCTTTCAGTTGGTTTAACTTTTAATAATTCGATGACTTCTCTTATCTCTGTTCTTACAATTCTTCTTATATCATCTTTTGTAAGACCACCAGCATGATCTTCTTCAACAAATGGTGGACGATGATCTCTAGGAGGTACTTCTTCATCATCTCTTGGTGAATAAGGATATCCAGGCATTGGGTTTCTTTTTAAAGAGAAGACGACTTTTCTTTTTGGTTGAGGTTCTTCAGTAGCCACTGCTTGTTCTTTAACTTCAGTCTTTGGTGTTTCTAATTTTTGTTCAGGTTGAGGTTGCACGAAAGTAGAAGCTAAAGTTTCTTCAACTGCTTCTTCTATAGGTTCTTCTGCTTCAGTGACGACAGCCATCTTTCTTGGTACCTCAACTAACATTAATTTGATATAAACATAGATTGTGCTAATTATTGAAAGAAGTGCTAAGGCAGCAAGAGCGACATAGTAGGCACTAGTTAAAGTTGCAACATCTGATACCACAACTAAATCACTCACCTGATTAAATGTTCCAGCTTGAGCGATGTATGATTGAAAAGTCACACCTGTTAAATTATTGATAGCAATCATTGAAAGTAGTTCAAATAATGCATAAATCAAAAATGATGTAATAGCGATAAATATTACACTACCGATAGCTCTTTTGTTACGTTTAAATAATAATACGATTAATACAATAACGAGTAATAAGGCAAATATACCACCAACAACTAATGGTAAGAAGACAATATAATCACTTATTGTCGCAAAATCAAAGCCTCCATTGATCAAATTTTGTAACTCAGTTACCCAGCCAAAAAGCCCATTGCTAAATGTCTCAATTTCTGTGAAAGCTAATGTATAACCAGTACTAACTTCAAAAAAAGCGAACTCAGCAGCGCTTCCAAGCAAGAACCATACAATTGTTACAAGAGCGATTAATAGAGCAATAATCGTTGGTCTTGCTAGCTTTTTCAATTTTTTTTCTTCCATATAAGATCGTCCTCCTCCTCTTTTTTGAAAGATTTATATATTAATGCCCTTACTGTAACTCATCATTATTATAATAACGTAAGGTATCATCCAAATTAACTAAGAGCTTGCTAGCTCAGACATGAAGTAGTCCATTATGTCGTTAGCAAGATCAATCAAACTATCAGCATAATTAACTTCAACATATTCACCATTTTCATAGATCAATCCCTTAAACATTCCAAGGTAATCAATATTCATTGAACTTAAAGCATTTAAGATACCTGGAAGGATATGGGAATCTTCAGCAGTAGGTGAGAATATATTAGAATAAGATTGAACAAGTTCTGCTAGGTCTTCAAGGGATGTTCCACTCAACGAACCATAGAAGATTGAGTCAATATTGTTGAATGCTTGCATGATGCTTTCTTCAAGAGCTGTTGATACTTGACCAACGGCAATCGCTATCAACACTATGACCACAAGCCATTCAAGTCCACCTAATACACCACTGATTAAATGAGATATAATTCCGCCTTTTCTAAAATCCTCTGGAATGATTCTCTTTAATAATAGATGCCATAGTAGTCCACTAATTAGAAGTGAAGCAGGTAGACATATTATCAATAAAAGGATAAAGGCAACTATTTTACAAAGACCGAGCGCATTTGCTGAGAGTACAGTAGGATTAAGTCCTATCTCTTCAAATACTAAGAACATTTCTTCAATCGTATTGGTAGTAGTAATTGTACCAACACTATCTCCAAGATTTACTTCTACAGAAATTTGTAGATCATAACACAACCATTCAGCTAAAGGATCTAGAGCTAGGCAAATTATTAATATAACCGCGATTACTACTATGAGTCTAAACACTTTCTTAATTGAGCTTTGAGTGACTCCAATAGCTGCTCCAACAACAATGAGAAGTAATACTAAAATATCTTGGATAGACATCAAGAAAGTTCCCCTATGCCAAAATTATAAAAGTAAAGATAATAAAAATAAAGCAAAAAAATGAATTTTTTAAAAAATTAAGCGAAATTAAAAAGGTTTTTTTAAAAAATTGACACTTTTTTTATGAATGATTATTCTATCTAACACCTTTAATTAGGGTGTCAATAAACTTAATTTTTATTGATTTTTTCGATATTTTGCTAGTTTTAAGACATTTTCGTCATGAGCAATTACTAACAAACCCTCATGCTTAACCTCTACTAGGAGCTCCTTTACTTAATTAAAATATTTTTTAAAGGTTTTGCGAAGAAATTTTAAAAAATAAAGTATTTTTTAAAGTCCGTTTTTAAATTTTAATACATTTTTTTATTTATAAATTTTAGTTTCAAGTATCATGGAAAATATTAAATTTATCCTATAAAACGAGCTTTACACTATAATCCTGCCTCTTTTCATGGTTTAATTCTAAGGTCAAGAACTATAAGAATTATATAAAATAGATATATAAATTTTATTTTTTAAAAAATATATTAAATTAGAAAGGTTTTTTACGAAATTGCTAGTTTTTAAGTAAATAATAGTTCTTTTTACCTCTTTTAATTAAGAGGTATTTCCCAAACAATAAGTCTGATTTCTTAAAAACTTTTTCAGCATCTTGTTCTTTTACGCCATTAATTGATATAGCTCCGTTTTTAATAAATTCACGTGCTTCTCTTTTACTAGAAGCTACCTTAGATTCAATTAAAATATTTTCAAGGGGTTTAGCAAGGAAATTTAAAGAGATAAGGTAGTTTTTAAATATTTCTTCAAAGCTTTTTTCACTCAATTTTGAGTAATTTCCACTAAATAGTGCCTCAGACATCTTCTTTGCTTCTTTAGCAGCATCTTCCCCATGAATTATCTTGGTGACCTCATATGCTAGAGCTTTTTGAGCAATCCTTTGCCCTAAAGATTCATTATGTTCCTTATCAATTTTTTCTATTTTCTCTTTAGTTAAAAAAGTAAAAACTTTTAAATATTTAACAGCATCTTCATCTGCCTGATTATAGAAAAATTGATATAAAGCATATGGAGAGGTGATAGTTGAATCTAAGAAAAGTGCTCCATCTTCACTTTTACCAAATTTTTTTCCATCACTCCTTGTGATGAGGTGTGAAGTCATACATTCTACTTCAACATCACTCCCTCTTATCCTTCTAATTAAATCTAATCCAGCTGTGAGATTGCCCCATTGATCAGATCCACCAATTTGAATCTTACAATTATAATCATCATATATTTTTAAGAAATCAATCGATTGAAGAGTCATGTAAGAGAATTCAGTTAAAGAGATGCCGGCCTCTAATCTTGATGCGATGATATCTTTAGCTAGCATATAATTGATTGAAAAATATTTTCCATAATCTCTTAAATAATCAATTAATGATAACTTAGATAACCAATCGTAGTTATTTAACAAGACACCCTTTTTAGGATCGGAGAAATCTAAAAACCTCGATAATTGCCTTTTGATACTATCAACATTTTCTTTAACAGCTTTTTCATCGAGGAGATTTCTCTCTTTTGACCTACCAGATGGATCTCCAATCATTCCAGTTGCCCCTCCAACTACTGCGATAATCCTATGTCCTGCTTTTTGAAGACGCATTAAAATAGAAATCATCACAAAATTTCCAATATGTAGCGATGAGGCACTTGGATCAAACCCACAATATATTGTTTGAGGTTTATCAAATAGTTTTTTGATATTTTCAAAAGAGGAGTAATCCTTAATTAAATTACGGTAACTTAAATCATCGATAACATTTTTCATACAAATTATCTCCTCTTAAAACAAATATCAATAAATTTTTAATTAATCTCGATATTTAATATAAGTCAATCTTCCATCTTTTTCTTCTTGGACAATGTTTACAATTTGTGATTTATCAATATTTTCAACTTGTCCTTTTTTAAATTCAACTTTCAAGGTGTTCTCATTTACTCTTTCAATAAATTTACCAATTCGCATTGGATTTCCCTGAATCTGAAGTAAATCACCTTCATGTAGACCGTAGTTAACAATAGAAACTACAGGTATCCCTAACTGTTTATATCCTCTTAAACTTCTAAGTTCGACAAGGAATAGTCCCATAATTGGAATTCCACCTGCTTTTTTAACAAGGTTTGCCATCGCTTTAGCAGAACCTCCAGTTGCAATAAGATCATCCATGATGATGACACGATCCCCTTTTTTAATTGCATCCTTTGGAGTCTCTAATGTGCTGATACCATACTCTAAAGAGTAACTCTCAGTTTGTCCAACAAGAGGAAGTTTACCTGGTTTTCTTGCAAGAACTAATCCTTTTGAGTTCAATGCAGCAAGTGGAGCAGCAAGGATGAAACCTCTTGATTCAGCAGCGATGATCTTATCCCACTTATCATAAGAAGGTAACTCTTTGTTTAGATCCATGATCACTTGATGAAACGCTTCACCATTAGAGAGTAATGTCGTTACATCTCTAAAGTTGATACCCTTAATAGGGAAATCTTGAATCGAACGGATTAATGTGTCGTAAATGTCCATAAGTCCTCCCAAATATAAAAATATTTTTTAAATACAAAAAATATCATAAAAACTAATATTTTGTTGAATCACGTTTTACATATTGTGATTCAAACTTATATCTTTTTTCATATAGTTGATCATTTATGAGATCAATTAACATATAAACAGCTCTTCTCCCAACCTCTTGCATATCGATATGCATCGCTGATATCTGAGGTCTTAAGATCCAAGAATATTTTGTTCCAATGATCGATAATACCTCGACATCATCTGGTATCGATAGACCTAAATCTAAAGCCGCATCTAATACTGCAGCAGCAATTGAATCTCGATATGCTATGACATACATCTTGTTTCTTTTTTTAAATATCTCTAAGAAATCAGTGTATGTTCTAGTATATGAATCATCGCAGTTGATAATCGAATATTCCTTATTTTCATCCATCGATGTTTTAATAAATGAGTTTTCAATTCTTCTAAGCAACCTGCCAGCATTATGAACATGTAAAAATGAGATCGGTTTATTTCCTTTGGTAAAATAATCTTTCATGATGTTTTTAAATAGATGTTCATAACCAAAACTAATCGAAGCGCATCTTTCTCCACTGATTTCACTATTGATAGCAAGAACTGGGACAGAATATGATTGAATGGTTGAAAAATCTTCTTCATTTAATTCATCATCAAACACGATGACCCCATCTACATGAGATTTAATAACTTTCTCTAAGCAGATGCTTGCATCTTCTCTAGAATGAGAGGTCGTATATAAAGTGACAGTAAAACCTTTGCTCTTACAAACATCGGTTATACCATTTAATAAGCTAGATATATATACATAATTTGCACTAGGGATAATAACTCCAATGTTTGTTGTCTTATTGGTCGCTAAACCTTGAGCTAAACCACTTGGTTTATATCCAAGGGAGTTGATGACTGCTAATACTTTCTTTTTTGTTTCCTCTTTGACAGTTGGTGAGTTATTTATAACTCGAGATACTGTAGCAAGAGAAACGCCGGCAAGTTTTGCAACTTCATATATTGTCACACGATCTTTTAAGTTGTCCATACATCAAAAATATAACATATTTAAATTTAAAATCTAGCAAAATGAAAAAATTTTCATATTATTTTCATATTAAATTTTAAAGGTTATTTTATTATTTATCTTTTATATTAGACTGACTAATACTAGCCTTGTTTAATAATTTTTCCTTTATATTTGCCTTTTGATGCATGGAACAAGACGACTCCACCTTGATTATCAGCTAAGGCATTAGCAAATTGCATAGCTTCTTCTTTGGTATCGAAAGTTTTAATAACTTTTTTACCATA
>CAZJPX010000018.1:0-13308 GCA_964548325.1 uncultured Staphylococcaceae bacterium | reverse complement strand
AACAGCCTTCTAAGCTGTGGGTCAAGCGTTCGAGTCGCTTCAGGATCGCCACTTTTAAAATTATTAGAGCTATATCAAATAGCTCTTTTATTTTATATAAATAATGGTCTATATAAAATCATTTATTTTCTTCTTAAGTTCTTTAACAGTCTTAACAACATTGTTAGGATTTAATTCATTTAAATCATCAAATGAACTTGGTTTAACATATGAGACAGAGATGATATCAACACCTACCTCTTTACATTGTTTTATATCTTCTCTTGAATCACCAATATATAACATATCTTCAAATTTTAGATTATGTTCTCTACCTAAATCTGTTAATAGTTTTGCTTTTATCTGCCCAATGTGTGAACCATAATAGCTATCTTTGAAATATTTAAAGGCATTTAGTTTATCTAAAGTGATTACTGTTGTTTCAATAGATCTACCAGTTAAAAGATATACCTCGATATCTTCTTTTTTATTTAAATATATCAATAAATCTTCTATACCATCGATAAAACTAGGTATGTATTTATCATGATATTTTTCATACATTTTTAAATATTCAAAATATGCTTTTTTAACATCTTCTGGATATATAAGTTTAGCAATTAAACCGAGCTCATTTGGTCCGAAAAGATGAGCTTTCTCTTCCTCTGTTAATATGTAGTATTTATATTTTTTACATGCCTCATTTAGTGCTATATCGAATAGTTCAAACGAATCAATTAATGTACCATCACAATCAAAAATCACCGCTTTTTTCATATTTTTCCTTGCAAAACTCCTATAATTTATAAAATTTATTAATCACATTTCCTACAAAATGGAGTGAAATATGGAAGAATTGTTGGTTCAGTATCTAATATCTTTAATACATTCTTAGGTAGATATTTTTTATTGACGACTATTTCGTATACATATTCATCAAACCAAGCATCATTCATCATAAAATATCCTTTAAATCCATAATCCTCGCCCCAAGAATTCATAACCTTCCATCTGTTAGGTTTATCATCGACTAGGTTAACTCCAGTAAATGTCATGGCATGACTTGGAAATGATGCATAATATAAAATTCGATCGCCTTTTGATACTTTTAAATCGACATCAAATGTCGATTCGATATCAAATAATCCTTTAATAAGATATCCTTCCTTATTACTTGAAAATGCAAGTACATCACATGCAAACCATAGAGGGTTATCATCCTTTATTGCATCGACTGCTATTTTCTTAAAGATATCAAGATCTAGATTAATAAATCTTCCTTTTCTTCCACCTTCAACATTATTAGTGAATTCATATTCATATAATTTATTAAATGGAAGATGGGTTGTAGGATAATTCATAATCGAAACATAATTATCTAAATCTTCTTTGATATAATCTTCATAAAATTTCTTAGGAGTGGTCTTTATTCTTCTAAACAAATCTTTGTCTTTTTTCTCATCTTTTGTTTTTGATTTTTCTTTGCTTTCCTTTTTATCTTCTTTTTTATCTTCATCCTCTTTTTCTTCGTATTCAAAAACAAAAGATGAGATAGGTTTACCAAGACATATGGTTAAGACATTATAGATTTCTTGAAGATATATTTCTTTTCTTCTTTTTAATGTTTCAAGTTTTATACCTTTTTTATAATCATTTCTTAAATTTGATGTATATTTAACAATTAAGTTATCAAGTACTTCATCCATCTCGTTTGAGTTTTCACAAGAAGCAGTCTCTTTCATAGCATCTAAAGGTACAACCCCATATTTATCAACTAAAGATGTGAAAAAATGCCAAAAGCCTCCATCTTGAGCAGGTCCTTCATGTTTGATATAAGACATTTTTCTAGATTGATCATCTTCATCTAAATTATTTAATATTAATTCTAAATAATGATTAGCTTTTTCAAGTTTGTCATAAAAATATATATATGCGCCTGAAAATTCAAAGTCTTCTACTTTTAAATTCTTACATACAATCTTTCTTAAGACATTGAATGCTGCAAACATCCAACATCTTCCGCTCGATTTTTGATTTGTTATTTTACCTATGTCCTTAACTGTATTTGAATATACATCACTTACTGATGCTAGGTATGAATCATCATATGATGCATTGAATACGCCGTTCTTTTTAACTGAATTAGATGATACTTTAAAAGCTTTATTCTCATCGTACTTGGTAGAAAATTTTTCAATTGTTGTTAATTTTAATTCCTTAGCCATATGTTCTCCTTCAACGCTTATATTTTATGTCTTTAAATAAATTAAACAAATAAATAATTTATAAATTTTTAAAATGACTTAGTTAATGCAATACCTTCTATTTTCGTTATCTTTTGATATAATTATCGAAGTTGAAAGACATTGCTTGTTTTATATGGAAAAGAATATTCATTACGTTTGGTTAGGTAAGAAGTCTATACCTACTCAGTTTCAAGAATTTATTAATAAGTGGAAAGAGTTAATGAGTGACTATACATTTTTTGAACGGAATGAAGAAACTTTTGATGTAGAAAGCAATGAATGGGTTAAAAAAGCAATTGAGGCTAAAAATTATGCCTTAGCTGCGGATGTAATTAGAAGTTGGGCATTAGTTAACTATGGTGGAATATATTTTGATACTGATGTTGAAGTATTGAAAAGTTTTAATGAATTAGTAGAAAAATATAGTTTCTTTATCGGATATGAAACCAACTGTTGGTTTGGATGTGCTATACTTGGAGCAAGTAAAGGTCATCCGATCATGGTTGAAGTATATAAAAGATATCAACAACCATGTCCTACAAAAATAAATGCTAGAAGCAACATGCGTTGTGTTTTAAATTTTTTAGCATCTATCCAACGTCTACATAAATTAAAATTAAATAAAAAGATGATTGAATTACCTGATAATGCTGTGATTCTTCCTCGAGATTATTTCTTTCCAAAACATTACATAACGAAGAAGATGAATATTACAAAAAATACGATGTGTATTCATCATTATGGTGGAACATGGCATTCAAGTGGAAAGGTATTTGGAATTAAGATAGCATCATTTGTTGTTCATCTAATAGGAGATTCAGCATTTGGATTTTGTTTTGAAAGAATTGCTAGAAAAAAGATGCTTTCTAAATTAAAAAAAGAATATGAGAAAAGAGAAGTGATATGAATAACCAACAAGTAATAAATGGAAACGAGTTTTACTACATGTTAAGAGTTGCTTTCACTAGCTTATCTTTTAACGAATCATATTTAAATGATATCAATACTTTCCCTGTAAGTGATAGTGATACAGGTACTAACATGAAACGTACTTTCATGATGGGACTAAATTCAACAAATGAAAATGAAACCGCAGGAAAGATTATACAAACACTAGCAGAGAATATGTCCTTAAGTAGTAGAGGAAATAGTGGATTCATTCTTTCTCAATATTTTAGAGGCTTAAGTGAATGTCTTAAAAATAAAACATATTTCACCTTAGATGATTTTAAAGAAGCAATCGTTCATGCATATCAAGTTGCATATGCATCAGTTATCAATCCTATTGAAGGAACGATGTTAACTGTGATGAGAGAAGGGGCTCAAAAGACACTTAATTCGATAAAAAAATTAAAGAATTGCACTTTTTTTGAATTTTTTAACACGTTTAGCGAGCATGTTTTTGAAAGTGTTATTGAAACAAAAAAACAGATGAAATTATTGATATCTAACAATGTTGTTGATAGTGGAGCACTCGGTTTTTATTTAATTGTTGATGGAATGAAAAAATATTTTAATGATGATGTTCCTTATTTTAATTGTCATGATAGTGTTCTACTTCCAAAAAGAGTATCTGATTCAGAAACAGCCCTAACTTTTTTCCGCTACTGCACAGAATACATAATCTCATTAAAAGAAAAACATAAAATAAAATTCTTCTCAAATATTTTATTTAGTAGAGGAGATTCAGTTGCTATCGCTCTTGATAACGACTTATTAAAAGTTCATGTCCATACCAACGAACCTTACTCAATTATTGATATATTTAAATCATTTGGAACTCTTGTATCAAGTAAAGTAGATGATCTATTTATCACTCCAGAATTTGAACGTTTAAAAAGAAGAAAACATGAAGATTATGCTGTTGTTGCATTCACATATGGAAATCAAAGTGCAACACTTTTTGAACGACTTGGAGTAGATGCAGCTTTCCCTATTCCTTTTAATTTAATACTATCTGAAGGTGGTATAAAAAAACTTTTAGAACCATATCTAGATGAGAATCTTATTGTATATAGTGTAGATAAAAAAATAGAAGACATCATTAGATCTATTGCACATAAAGATCGTCTTAAAAATATTGTTGTGGTCGATTGTAAAGGTGTATCAAGTGCTTTCTATAAATTAGCATCATCGATGTTTGATGGAACATTTGAAGATTTTAAAAATAATTTATATTTATTAGATAATATAAAGACAACCGAATTCTATTTAAAAAAGAACGAACCACTAAAAAAACAACTTAATATTTATTTATCCAAAAATAGAGTAAAAGGATTCTCAACGATGGTCATTTTTGGAGGAAGAGAAGCAACAGAAGAAGACATTAATATTGTCTATAATTTTTTATCTCAATATGAAGATATCGAAGTTAGTTTTTATGATAGTGGACAAGATGATCCGTTTTTTATAATTGGAGCCATGTAGTTAGATGGAAAATTATCATTTGACAATGAAACATGATTTATCTGCTCTACAAAATTCAAAGAAAGAACTAAAAGATATTTTTGAAATCATCTTTGCACATCATTGGATGAATGCCTATGAACGATTAGTAGATCTACATATTGAAAAAGTTACATATCTAGAATTTAGAAAGAGTATTGAAAGTTTTGCTTCTTATTTGATTAATAATTTTCCAGCAAGTAAAGATGAATTTATAGCAATTGATTTAGTAAATGGTCCTTCATATTTAATTGCTTTTTGGGGAACATTGATGGCTGGTTATACTCCATATTTAGTGAATAGTTACTACCCATTAAATATAAGATTAGATATATTATCTAAATTAAAAATTAGAAAAATCATAACATTATCAAATGAATATGAAGGCTTTATAAAAATAAATATCGATGCAAAGTCTTATGATTTTAAAAACAAATCTAAAGATACATACAATTGGTCTAATAGATTTGCTATATCTTCTTCATTAACTGGTCTAAGACCAAAAGTTGTAATTTATGATGGGTCTTCTGTTGCTAATGAGATATTAAATAGCGATGAAATAGTTAAAGAGAATCCATGGTTTAGGAAAGATTACAATCGAGTGATTAAGGTAGCTGCTATTCTTCCTTTTTTTCATCTTTATGGAATTATGGTCTCATATCTTCGGTTTGCATTTTATGGAAGAACATTAGTCTTTTTTAATAACTTAGCTAGCAACACTATACGAACAACTATCATAAGGCATGGAGTGACTCATATTTTTGCTCCACCGATTTTATTTAATAAGTTATATTCAGAAATAATAAATGGAGTAGAAAGAAGAGGAAAAAAGACTGTTAAAAGATTTAACAAAGCAATCAATTTAATTCAAAAAATAGGAAATGTATTTCCTAATCTTAGTTTAAAATTATCTAAAATTCTTTTAAAAGAAGTGCGAATTCAAGCTTTTGGAGAATCACCTCAGTTTATGATAACTGGAGGTTCATATATTGATAAAGATGTTTTAAAAGTTATCAATGGAATTGGATATCCATTATTTAATGGATATGGAACAACCGAAACATCTATTACTAGTGCTAACTTTTCACTTAATTTTTCAAAGCGAATTGATGGATCAATTGGTAAACCATTTACTAGTGTCAAATATAGTGTTAATAAAGATGGATGCTTAGTAATTAGTGGTACAAGTCTTGCTAAAAAGATTATTCACTTAGATGGTAGGAGTGAAGATATAAATATTTTTGCAACCAACGATATTGTTAGAGTTGAAGATGATAAATACTTTATAGAAGGTCGAAAGGATGATTTATTTATTGGTCCAAATGGAGAAAACATCTCTCCTGATCTTCTTGAACAAGAATTAAATATATCTATAGCAAAAGCTTTTTCTATCCTTGAACTTAACACAAAACTCACTCTTGTTATTCAATACGATAGAGATACTTCTCAAACTTTAATCAATGAAGAGTTAAGCTCAATTAAAGGACAATTATCAAAAATAAAATATGGATCAAACATCAATCAAATTAAATTAACATACGATCTTATTGCTAATCCTAATGCTATTAAAGTATCACGTGCTCAATTAAAAAGAGCTATTGAAAATAAAACTGTAAACTTATTTGAACCTAATAATTTTCATGAAGAATCAACTGTTATTGAAGACAATGATACAATAAAACTTATCGAAAAATTATTTTTAAAAAGCCTACAAAAAGAAGTTAAAATCACGCAAAACAGCGATTATTTTTTAGATTTAGGTGGTGATTCGTTTGGTTATATATCATTAGTTGTTAGCATAGAAAACAAATTTAATACACGTATAGATTTTCAAAAAGATTATACATTGCGCACACCACTAGCTTTTTATAAAAAAATAAAGGGGGAGAGATGAAAAGCTTTCTATATTATTTAGCATTAATCGTCTGTGCTCCCTTTGCATTAATCTTTTTTAAGATGAAAGTGAGTTATGAAGGAGGTAAGAAATTTAAAATACCAAAGGGAGCTATTATCATATCTCCTCATAAAAAAGTATTGGATTGTTTCTTGCTTTCTTATTTATTTTTCTTCAATCGTGTTCATATTTTAGCAGCGGATTGGTATAAAGGATTTCTTAAAATATTTAAACCATTTATGTTAATGCTTGGAGCAGTGCTTGTTGATGTGTCTGGAGAAAATTATGATTTTATAAATAAAAGTCAAATGGTTTTAGGTAGAGGTAAAAACTTGCTCGTATTTCCAGAAGGAGATTTTAAATATAATAAGTATTTATTTGAATTTGGTGAGTTTAAAACTGGTTATCTATTGATCGCTTCAAAAACTGGAGCGCCAATTGTTCCTATCATGTTTGATTTCTCTTATGGTTTATTTAAAAGAGTTCATATAAAAGTAGGTAAACCATTATATGTTGAGCTAAGCCATAATCTAGAAATCTCTAACATCAATGATATTATTAAAACTAAATGTTTAGATTTGTTCTATCAAATTAAAAAAGAAAGAGCAGATAAAATTAAAATAAAATATAAACAAAAAATTATTAAGAAAGGAGATATCATAAGAGTTAAAGAAAATGATTCTTATTCTTATGGTTTATATATAGATGAAAATCATGTAATTAATTTCAATTATGTGTATAATCATTTAAGTGAGATTAAAGAGATAAAAACAATGTCTTTATCTACATTTACTAATAATAAAAAACCTGAAATTAGAATAATAAATCGTGCTAAAACCCGCTCAATTGAAGAAATTGAAAAATATTTAAAAGAGATTATAAACCAAGAAAATTATCCTTTAAAAAATTATAGTTGTTTAGACTTTATAAATTGTTTAACTTTAAAAATATGATGAAGGGAGTAATTAATGAAAAATTATGCGATTCTTACAGATTCATCTAGTGATTTAAATGCTGATTTATTAGCTAGATTTGAGATTGATGATTACATTAGAGGAGTTATGTCTACTCCTGATGGAGAAAATATCGAATGTAGTTTAGATGCAATGCCTGATGAATACTTTGATACTTTCTATAAAAAATTAAAATCAAATCCTAAAGCATATAAGACTGCAGCTTGTGGTTTAGGTAAATCAAAAGAAATAATGAAGAAATATCTTGATAAAGGATTAGATATTCTTCTTGTCTGTGTCTCAACTGCACTAAGTGGAATATATAAAATAGTGATGCAAGCAAGAAGTGAACTACTAGAAGAATATAAAGATAGAAAGATATTTATTCTTGACTCAAGAAGATATTCTTTAGGTATTGGGATGCTAGCGATAAGGGCTGCTGAACATAGAAAAGAAGGATTAAGTATTGAAGAAAATTATAAACTTCTTGAAGAAGAAAGAGATACTCTCCATCATATAGGTCCAGTCGATGATCTATTCTATGTAGCAAGTAAAGGAAGAATTAGCAATGCTAAAGCTTTCTTTGGAACAGTATTTGGAATCAAACCATTAGGAGATTTTGGACCAGAAGGAATGGTCACAGTGCTTGGTAAAGTAAATGGTGTTGATAAAGCATGTAGAGCAATGATTGAATACATGAAAAAGACAATCAAAAATCCAAAGGACCAAATTATCTTTTGTCCGCAAGCTTCAAGAAGAAAAGAGGCAACGAAACTAAAAGAAATGATCATAAAAGAATTTAATCCAAAGGAGGTAATTGTTACAAATATTTATCCAAACACTGCAATCAACTCAGGTCCTGGTTTATTCCTTGCTCTTTATTTTGGAACAAAAATCACTGACCTAAAATATGAAAGAGAAACACTTAATTCAATAATTAGTAAACTATGAGTCTTTCTTGGTGGGCAATTCTTTTAATAGTTTTTGGTGCACTAGTAGCAATACAGCTTATCATTACCCTTATTGTTTTACCTATTTTAGTTTTTTTAAATACAGTCCCAAGAAAACCTAAAAACAAAAGAGTGAGAGAATGCACAAATCTTAAAGATGAAGATCAAGTGAAGATGTTTAATGAAGGGTGTGAATGGGCAAATAAATATAATGATAAACGCCATGAATTAGAGATAACTCATAATGGATTAACATTAAAAGGAGAATACATCGATTTTGGATCTGATAAATGTGTAATTATATTGCCTGGTCGAGCTGAATCACTTCTATATAGTTATTATTTTGCAAAACCTTATGCAGAAAGCGGATATAACATCTTTGTTGTCGATTTAAGAGCACACGGACTCAGTGATGGTAAATATCAAACCGGTGGAGTAAAAGAGAGCGAAGATATGCTTTCTTGGATTGATCTACTAATCGAAAGATATCATATCAAAACCTTTCTTTTTCATGGAATATGTATTGGAGCAGCAACTGCGATATATACAACTCTTGAACTACAAAAAAGAGGATATCCTCATATTGAAAAGATCGTCTGTGAAGGATTATTTGCTTCATATTTTGAGATGTATAAAGGAAATTTTGCTCTATATAAACAAAAACCATTCCCTGTTTTACATCTAACTTTTTTCCTTGCAAAAATTATAACAGGAGTAAATTTCTTTAAAAATAGACCGCTCGATGTCATTGAAAACATTGAATGTCCTATATTATTAATCTACAGTAAAGAGGACTCATTATGCCCTGAAGAGAGCAATAAAAAACTTCATAAACTATGCAAAAATACGGCAAGTAAACTAGTTTTCCTCCCATTTGGTAGACATTCACATGTCAGATCATTAAATACCAAATTATATGATGAAGAAATCAAGCAATTTATTGTATAATTAAAAAGGAGGTCAGAGTATCACTATAAATATGATTGTTAAATATATTTAAAGTGATACGAGTAGCATTATGAATGACGAACGCGAAGTATATGAAGGAGAATATAGAGAAGGTGACCGTGTATTTGTTGATAAACCTTTAAAAGATATCATCGAAGCTGAAGGTGAAGCAGTGCAATCCTTAGTGCTTGGTGTATTAGGTATTGTCTTTGCTTTTTTAGTATTTGGATTTATTCTAGGTATTATTGGAATTAAAAAAAGCAAATATCCAAGAACAGTATTAAATCAAAAACATCATAAATATCATATCGCAACAGCAGGAGAGATCACCGGCTGGGTCAGCATTGCAATTTCAATATTTTTTACTATTTTTTGGATAATTTTTATTGTTATTACGGTCTCGTTTGGCAGCCATGTACGATATAATTAATCAACTATTAAAAAAGAAACCTGTTTTAAAGACAAGTTCATAATGAGATTTATTATATAAATTCCATCAGTATTAAAAAAGGAGGATTAAATATGGAAAATAATGAAGAAATGAACATCGAAGAACGCGAAGTATTTAATGGACAATATAGGGACGGCGATCGTGTATTTGTTGATAAACCTTTAAAAGATATTGTCGAAGCCGAAGGTCAAGCAGTAAAATCCTTAGTGCTAGGTGTATTAGGTATTGTCTTTTCTCAATTAATATTTGGATTTATTCTAGGTATTATTGCAATTAAAAAAAGTAAACATCCAAGAACAGTATTAAATCAAAAACATCATAAATATCATATCGCAACAGCAGGAGAGATCACCGGCTGGGTCAGCATTGGACTTTCAATACTTGCTGTTTTTATTTGGATTGCTTTTATTGTTCTTTTTGTTGCTATTTATAAAAATGATGGCTTCAATTTTAGTTTTGATTTTACCGTTAATTAGTTGATGTCTTAAATAATATTAATGAGTAAAAAAATATTAATTTTGACTGCTGGAAAACGTGGTGGTCATCGTAGTGCATCAACTGCACTAAAAAATTCTTTTTTAAATGTTGATTCCACTCTAGATATTTTAGATTACGATTCTAATTTTCTATTTCCAAAATATAAAGGTGGAGGAGAAGAAGGATACATAACGATGACCACCAGTTTTCGTTTATTTTGGAAACTGTTATATAGTTTTTCTTCAATATTTAAAAACTTATCTAACTTCATTTTATATCGTGAAATTAGAAAAAACCTTGCTAAACTCATAGAAAAAGAAAAACCAGATGCGATAATATCAATGCATTCTTGTTTTGTTGGAACTACTGTTAAGGTGCTAAAGAAATTTAATAACATACCTTTTTTTGTTGTGATATTAGATCCTGTTAAATTTTCAAATCTATGGTTAGATAAGAGAGCAACTTTAACATTTGTAGCAACTGATGAAGCTAAAAGGTTAATATTTAAAAAAGGATTTAAAAAGAATCAAATTATCCATAGTGGTTTTCCTATAACATATAACTATAGAGAACAAGAAAATAACAAAGAAAATAAAAAAAGAAGAAAACTGCTTTTTGTTAATCCAAGTCAAAAGGGTTTAAAATACACTGCTAAATTAATTAAATCTGCATACTCTTTTGATGTTGATATAGATATTGTGACAGGTAGTCACACCAAACTTAAAAAATATTTAGAAAAACATCTACCTAAAAGAGATGGTTTAAATATATATGGTTATGTTAATGATATGCCTAAAAGATTAAATGAAGCAAATATTGTATTAACAAAAGCAGGACCTAACATCATCTTTGAATCAATTATGGCAACAACACCAATCATATTAACTGGTCATCTATTAGGACAAGAAGAAAAGAATTATAAATATCTTCTAAATAGAGGGTATGGTGTTGTTGCTGAAAAACCAAAGGTTTTAGTTAAGACATTGAAGAGGTTATTAATCGATGAAACTTATTTATTAGATGAGATCAAAAATAAACAAAAAGAATGTGATGATATTAATGGTGCAATAAACATTGCTAAAGCTGTTTTAGATAAATTAAATAATTGAGAAATTATGAATATATTATTCCTTAATTATTCATATAGTGATGATGTAGATAGATTTCTTTTTTTAACACAAAAAATTTTAAAGATTTATAATTTTAACAAGCCGTTTTAATTTCTGTTTTATTTGTTTCAAAGGAGGGATTAAATATGAGTTTATTAAAAAAAGGTATCATCGAATGTATGGGTATTGCACTCATCATATTAATAAGTAGTGGATTTTTTGAATTCTTAAGAGATTATTTTCCATCGTATCAAATGATTGCACCTTTTGTTACTGCTGTTTTGATGTTTACATTGGTATTTGTATTTTATCAAACAACCGGAGCTCATTTTAATCCGATAATTACGGTTGCTGTGTATCTATCTAATTTATTTAAACCAAAAGATAGTAAAGAATTTGGACATAAAGAGTTAGGTGTATATTTACTAGCTCAATTTATAGGAGCGATACTAGGAATTGTTGCAAATATTATTATATTTGGACATGATTGCATTGGGTTAGTTGAGCCGACTGCTCAATTTGAAGTGTTATCAAATCATAATATCAAAGGATTTTTTATTGAAGTTTTATTAAGTTTAATATTTGTATTCTCATATCTTGTTATCGCACGATTCAAATATAAATATTTATCAAAAGCAATAATTATCGCTTCAATTACATTAGTGATTCTAATAGTTGGCAATTTTACAACTAAGACATCTGTTAATCCATTTAGAGCATTAGTTTCGGTAGTCATTGATTTCTTATATCTAAGAGGTGATACTCAAAAACTAACCGATCTTTGGATTTATGTGATTGGACCATTCATTGGATCAATTATTGGATATGGTCTATATAAAGGTTTATCACACATTCCTAAATCAAAAAGAAGCGAAGTCAATAAACTTGCTTTCTATGCTGCTAATATAAATCTTAATGCGATGTTTTATGAGACATCTGTTGCTAAACAAGAAAGCATCACATCTACTCCTATCCCTCTTATAAAAGAGATTGATAATGAAATAAAAGTAGATGAAACTTTGCCATTAAATAAAGAGACGACGCTTGCTAGAGCTAATCAAACATTTGAAGAGCGAATTAGGAATCTAGACCATGATCTTTATAAAAAATATCAAGATTTGCGTAGTTATTGTTTACAATACGGGCTTAAAGAGAAAATGGATCAAGTATACAATGTCTTTAGTTTAAATAAGACTCGATACATTGTCTTCTCTATTCGAGGTAAGGCGTTAAAGATATATTTTGCACTTGATCCAAAAGATTATGAAGATAGTAAAATTGCCTTCCAAGATGGTAGTAATATAACTAAATATAAAGATGTTCCTCTCATCCTTAAGGTTAAATCTGATTTATCTTATAAAAGAGCTATAACACTGATCGATGATACGATGGAGAGAGCAAACATTAATCTTAAAAACTAAACTTTATGATATCTTTGATTCTTATTAAGCAAAGCAAATTGTAGTTCATAGACTAAATTTTAGGTGACCTTAAATACCTAAAGCATTCGCATCAAAATTACTTCTTGACTATCGAGAGTTAAATTTATATACTTTCCTTCGTAGAAAGAAATGCGTCAACATTCACCAGATTAATATCTATATTAATTGGTTAAGTAGCTACAAGGAATATCAAATATATGGGTTAATTATCTATATAAACTAATTATGACTTGCTACAGACGTATGAATTCTACATACGTCTGTTTTTATTTATAAATTTAAAATCTACTTTAAATTTTGGTTAAGGAGGAAAGGTCTTATCAATCCATATTACAACAATCCGCAACAAAACAAGAATCGTAGAGATAAATACGATGGCGAATTAGTTAATGAAAGAATTAGATTCAATGAAGT
>CAZJPX010000017.1:0-13533 GCA_964548325.1 uncultured Staphylococcaceae bacterium | reverse complement strand
TTGTGTATTCATCTTTAACAAATTGTTTGGTTTTATTTAGATAGTATCCTTTCGATTGATACTTTTCATAAATCTTATCTCTTTTAGTTGATAATTGAGCGATGATATCTTCTTTAATGATATCTTCATCAACAGATTTATATAAAGGTACTTTAAGCTTATGGTAGTTATTTATTTTCACTAAATCGTTTATCATCACCTTGCTTGGTTTGTTAACTGTATCAATAGCTTCTTGTACCTTATCTAGTTGTAGTTGAGTAGTGCCTTCTTTCTTACCAAGCTTATCTTTTAATGTTAAAAGCTTATCTTCAACTTCTTCTCTTATCTTTTCAACATCATAGGTATGTTTACCATATTTAATCTTATATTTCTTAGCTAGTTGAACTAATTGGTCTAATGTGTATAAATCTGGTCTAATACCATTTAAGAGTTCATCTAATTCATTAAATGTGATATCTCCAATAGGTTCTTCATCTTTAATTAATTCAAATTTACTGTTTAACTTATATCCTTTTTGTTCATATTTAGCTTTTAATGCTTCGTTTTCTTTATGAAGAGCAGTTAAAACAATATCTCTTTTTTTAACCTTATCGCTTTCTTTTTGAAAACCATAAGAGAATATTTTGTTAGCTAAAGATGTGACAATATGAAATCTATATACTAGTTTTCTAGCCGTGGCATCCTTAGAATACTTTCCCTTAAAGATAGATGATTCGATGATATCTAAAATCTCACCAAAATGATTAGCTAATAAATCGATGAGAACGTTATTATCGATAATTTTTGTAGCTTTCTTTGTTGATTCAATCCTTAAATTAGTTAGAGGGAACTTAATATTCTCATATACGGTCATATGAGGATATAGAGCATAATTTTGAAAAACTAAACCGATTCCTCTTTTATCAGGTGCTAATCTTGTAACATCCTCATTACCAAACCATATTTCGCCCTCAGTCAGGCTTTTTAAGCCTGCAAGCATATATAATGTCGTAGATTTACCACATCCTGATGGACCAAGTAAACCTAGTAATTCACCATCTTTGATATCAATGTTTAAATTATCAACAGCAGTTGTGTCGGGAATGTTCTT
Organism: uncultured Staphylococcaceae bacterium; assembly: GCA_964548325.1. Taxonomy (GTDB): domain Bacteria; phylum Bacillota_I; class Bacilli_A; order RFN20; family CAG-826; genus Onthovivens. Next base: position 12,443 of record CAZJPX010000017.1, on the reverse strand, counting down.
TCCAGGATTTCCTGGAAATACTTTGGTTAAACCTTTAAGTTTTATCTCCATGCCATTTCCTCTTTACTTGTTTATACACTTTAACATATTTGAAGGCTTGGTGTCTATAAAAACACTAGAGCCTTAATATAAGCAAAATTACCTAATTTTTAATATAAAAATTTCGCAAAAAATCGTTTGTTTATTTCAAAAGTAAAAAATTAGTAGTTATTAATTTAAACTTAAATTTTATTTAAATTGATTTTATCAATTTAAATCAACTTTTAACCGTAAAATCTTTACTTTCAATCGTAATTTTTCTTTCAAAATTGGTCTTATCAAGAAATTCCATGTAGTTTAAATAAATGTCTTGATTCTTTGTATCTACCACGTAATTATTGAATATGTAGTCTGTTAGATCTTGGCTTGCTTTTGACAGATACATCATTGAATAAGAAATAATCAAAGGTATTAAAAATGCAGCTATATTCAACATAAACAGGAATATGAGTTGAAAAACAAATCTTAATGAGAATTTCTTTAAGGTTATGTTCAATGCATTTCCATCGATTAATCCAATGGTACATATTTTCATACCCAACGTTTGTCTTCCTCTCTTAAATAATGTTACGGGTATCACATAATAGAAAATAACAACAAATATTAAATACCAAACAATGATAATAAAAATTGAAGTTAAAAATATGATTCGAGTATAAGTGATGTAGTCTTCATTACCTATTAGATACCCTAAAGAGTATGAATTCACCTCTTCATAGTAAAAATCATAAAGGTAACTTTGATTTACATTTCTTTCAACAACATTACCTTCTTCATCGGTAGTAAATAAAGTTCCACCTTCACTATGAATATAACTTAACTTTCTTTGCTCATAATCACTAAGATGTGTATCATCTTCATCAAATACAAAAAATAAAGTATTTGAATAGAAAGTATCTATAGCATTACTTAAATATGTCTTCTTACTTTCTGTATTTTCAAATGCGTCTTCTGTTTCAGTATATTCTGTGATTAATAAAACATCATCATCAATTGATACATATAATCCAGATTCGAGTTGTAGTTCATATCGTGCTTCCACTATATTTTGATAAGAAGAAATATTAGGTAGAACAAGATTAGAACAAGCAAACATAATAAACGTTAAAAATATTGTAATAAATATATCTATGAAATTAGCACACACTCTTTTAGATAGTCTTGCTTTGTCGTATTCAAGAACAGGTGGCTCCTCATTTTCTTTAGGAGAATCAGAATTTGCTTCTTCTTTATTATCTATATTTTTTTCGATAACATCGTGTGTTTCACCCTGTGTTAAAAAAGAATCTTCTTGTGCTACACCTTCGTTTTCTTGTGCTAGAGATGATTCTTCTATAACTTCTTCATTTTCAGTTTCTTGTTTTTTGTTATTGTTGTTCATCTATTGTCTCTACTTCCTCTATTTGAGTTTCTTTGTTATCTTCAATTTGATTTTCTTCTTTCTTAACTGTTTCTATTTCTTCTTTTATTTCGCCTTCATCATCCATTACATCTTCTTTTGCTATACCTGCTTCAAACTCATCTACTTGTTTCACTACCATACCTGAAGATAACAAAGATATGGTTTGATGGTTTTTATTAAATGCTAAAAAGATATATGAAAGAATTAAAACTAGCAAGGCAAATATAATTACTTGAAATAAACTAAACATAGAACCATATAAATTAAATGAAATAACCCCGTAATTTCCTAAAAACCGTGCAGAAAACAACTGATTTGAAAAAAACAGGATAAATATAACTACATTATATACAAGAATATTTTTCCAAGTTGGCTCCATTTCATCTACCCTTGTAAAGCCAAGTTTAAATAGTTTTTGACCTATTGTTCTATGTGATTTTAAAAATATTGGAACAACAACAAACAAGATAACAAAGGCTAGAGTATATGAAGATAACATTGCATAGATGTTATATAAAGAAAACCTTGAATAGTAGATATTGTAGTTATCTCTAGCTTCAATGTATGGAGTGTAGTTTGCTTCAACTTCATCTATAAAATATTGGGTAGCAGATTGATAATAAGTAGATAGATAACTGTATAGTGTTGTAGTACTAGTAGATGTGCTGTCACTAAATACTAAATATAGTGATAGATTTTCTGCATATCTCTTATTTAATATATTGAACCTAGACAATTCCTCTTGGTAGTATTCATCTAAATTATTGTAGTCAGCATTGGTTATAAAATAATCCGTCATAGTGCTAGTATTAAAAGCCAATATCTGTTTATAAAAAAAATCATCTAATGAAGAAGTAGATCTATCTTCATTGTTATACACATAACTACTTAATTCTTCGTTTTCTACTTTAAAAACAAGATAGTAGTATAAAAGTGGATCATTAGGATAATCTAAATCATTTTCTTCATCATATTTATATAAGAAAGTTTCTTCAATTGATGGAACTTGTCTCAAGTATTCATCACTGCCTTCAATCTCATACCAATATTCAATCTCATGTACATAACAAGATGTTTTTACTAGTGCTGTTATATATTCAGTTGTTAAATACGATATATCTTCTAAATCTCCATCATCATCCACTCTCATAAGTCTAGTAGAAGAAACTATTTCATTTAATGTAGATACTGTCTCTGCTACTCCATTCACTGAATCTTTATATCCACTACATACTGTAGTTATAGGATTAGCAACGCCTACTAAAAATATGAAAGATAAAACCAACAAAGAAAAATAATCTATTAAAGAATAAAAAAAGATCTTTGATTTTTTTGCTATAACATTGTTTTTAAACTCAGATATATATAGGTTATCTTCTTTTGTCATATCATTAAAATTTCACAAAAATATGCGGGTTTTGAAGGTTTTTTAACAAAAAAACTAGTATTTTTTAATAATAAAAGCTTCTTTTGAAATTGTTACAGGATAATATTTACCTGCATAATTTAGATCTAAATGTTCTTTAAATTCTTTAGATTTGTTTTTTCTAACAAAAGCTATAACAGTGCCTTTAAATCCTCCTCCATGGATTCTAATTGCACCACTATCTTCATCTAATAAATCGTTTAAATCATCGATTATTGCTTGAGGAGAACCCTTATATTCGCCTTTTACAAAAGTATTTTCTAAGTTTGTTTTTGAAGAATGTTGTGAAGCTCTAACTACATTTAGAAAAAGTTCTATATCTTCGTTTTCGATTGCATCCTTAGCGTTCATTACATTTTCGTTTTCTTTAAAGAAATGTATAGCAATGTTTTTTACTTCTTGATCTATTTTTAACTCATTAATTCTATTAAAAACATCGCTAATCTCACCTAAATCTCTTAAATATTGCTTATCTCCAAGTAGTTTAGCGACTTTATTCATTGAGTGAGGTATTTTAGCATATAAGTCAGTTAACCCAGCGTGATTACCTTCTGATTTAACAAGATATATATCAAGTGGAAGATTAAAATCAATAGATTCAATCTTTGGATTATCGATGTCTTTAAAGTCTAAAAAATTGCTTGAACCAAATGATGTTCCAATTTGATCTAATAATCCGCTTGGTTTATGAAAATAATTATTTTCAGCAAATTGACCAACCTTAGCAATTGTTATAGGGCTAATCTTTGAATCGTTATATAAATAAGAAATTAGATATCCAAACAAGGATTCAATAGCAGCCGATGATGATACACCGCTCCCTTTTGGAATTTCACTTATAATATATGCTTCAAATCCACCAATTTTGAATCCGAGTTCTTTAAGTTTAAATAAGATTCCTCTTAGTAATGCACATGTAGAAGTATCGCTTTTGTTCTCTTTCAAGTCGTCAATATTAAACTTAAAGAGCTCATATCCTTCGGATTTAATTTTAATGGTGTTAGGTAGAAGTTTAATAGCTGCATGTATTCTTAAAGAACAATTAGCTACTAAACATAGACCGTGGTTATGGTCTGTATGATTTCCTATAATTTCGAGCCTTCCACCAGTGTTGATGTAGTATTCTGGTATCTCATTAAAATACTTAATAAATTTTTCTTTTATTTGATTAATCATAGATTACACCTTTTAATGAATTCATCTATTCCATATCTTCCTCTATCAGTATCTTTAAATACTGAGGTGTTTAATAATATATTTTTACATACATTATTGATATAACTCTTTATCTTAGAATCAATTGTTTTTTCATTATAATCACTCTTTAATGTTTCATACATGTAAGCGAAATCTTTTAAATCTTCATGTTCAGATACAACTTGATCAAAGGATAGGTTGTTCTTTAAAGATTCTTTAATGGTATTTATTTGTCTTACAAGTCTAGCTGGCAATATAAATAATCCCATCGCTTCAATGATTCCAATATTTTCTTTTTTGATGTGATAATACTTTTCATGAGCATGGAAGATACCATCTGGATATTTATATGAAGTTCTATTGTTTCTAAGTATTAGATATAGTTCATATTTGTCTTTTACTTTTCTTAATGATGGGGTGATTGTGTTATGTAAACCATCTTTATCTGATGCAATTATTTCATTATCTTCATCAGTGTATTCTCTCCATTTATTTAATATCTTAGTAGCTACACTCACTAGATCTGCTTTAGATGTAGAAGTTAATAATAATGTAGTGTTATACCAATCAACTAAATGTAGAGTTACATTTTTAGTTTTATCAAGTTTATATTCTTTTTTATTCTTAGCTTTCATGATAGGTAGAGTGTATTGACCTCCTTGAAAATGTTCATGGTTAAGAATAGATCCACCAACAATTGGGAGATCAGCATTGCTTCCTATAAAGAAACTTGGAAATCTATCTACAAAATCGACTAACTTTTTAAATGTAGATGAATTAATAATCATTGGGTTATGATATTTTGATAAAACGATGCAGTGCATGTTGTAGTATCCATATGGAGAATATTGAAAATACCATTCATCGCCATCTAATTTCATCGGGATGACCCTAAGATTCACTTTAGATGGATGATTATCATTTCCAAGAAATCCCACGTTTTCTAAACATAGATCACATAAAGGATATTTTTCTCGTGTTAAAACATCAGCTGTTTTAGAAGCAGCTTGTGCAATATCTTTAACATTCTTTTCTGGTTTGGATAGATTAATTGATATCTCTAAATTATTAGTTTTAAAATCTGTTTTCCAAACGATATTTTTTTCAACTTGAGATTTTTGAATGTAGTTATTAGCGATAGATAAATTATATAAATACTCAAGAGCTTGATCTGGACTCTTCTTTTCTATTCTTACAAATTCTTCATTTATAAGAGAGTTTGGTGGAGTTATTAAACCAAACACCTGACATATTTTTCTTTTAGCTTCACTATCGTTTAGATTCATAACTTTTGTTATATATTCGTATAACTCATTAATTAATGAATCAGGTCTAGTTAAATGTCTAGCAAACTCAAAGTCATCACATTCAAATGTTTTTGGAATATCAATATTTAACTCAGCCAAAACTAGATTACGATAATATATTTTATCGATATCTGAATATTTAAAAATTAAACCTTCGTATTCTATTAGTTCATTAATTGTATCTAGTATCATTTAGTTCTTCTCCTTTTGAATCGGTATTTGATGTAGTGAGTTTGAATGCTGTTTGCTTTTAATATAATAGAATCTTTATTTAATAACAAGTTTTGAGGCTCAAAAGCAATACCTCTTCTTAGATGTTTAGAATCTTCAAAATTGTTAAATTCTATATCAGTTAATGAATTATCTAAATATACATTCATCGCCTCATAATCTGTTTCCATATTTAATTCTATATCATCATTTCTCAACTGTACTTTACCTAATTCATCAAAAATATATGTGTAATCTATTGTTTTTAAATATGTTTTATTCTCTATATAGTTCAAATACTTATCAATCTTTTGAGCTCTAGTAAAATCAAGATAATAAGGAATTATATTCTTTTTAACTAATAGTTGATCATGATTCATCTCACCATAATTTGATGCATTTATTTTTAATAAATAAGATGCGACATCATACGTATTAAAATTCCAATATATGTGATTAGATAAATTAACAAGAGTTGCTGGAGCTAATCCAATTGATGTAAATATAATCTTAAAGGAATTATATCTTTTAGATATCTTATAAGTTATTTCAAATTTAGTTGGTCCTGGAAAACCATTTTCTAAATCTTTGCTTTCATATCTAAAAACAATAGTGTAAGAATTATCTTCATCAACATATTCATATTTAAAATTTTGAAATGATAATGAAGTATCAAACCCACCATGTAGACAGTTATCTTTTTCATCAGCTTTAAGTTGATATTCTACATTATCTATAGTTTGAATTTTGTTTATTCTACCTGCAACTTGTCCAAGTGTTTTTCCAAAAAATTGAACATTGTTTAAAAATACTTTGTTGTCTTTTACTTCTAATGTTAATGGTGTACCATTTAATCTAATCGAGTACACACTTGCACCATATGTACAAAGTCTAATTTGCAAACCTAAACCATTGTCTACATCTATCCAACGTATACCATTACGATATGGAATAACAGTTACTGTATTAGGAAAATTCATATCACAAATAATTATAACATTTATAATTACACTTTAATTATCTCAAACTGTTGTAGAAAAACATAAAATCACATTAAATATTTAGCAAAAACTGAGTTTTTGCGATGTTTTTTATGAAAATACGATATTTGAGTTGAATGTGTTACCGTTATTAAACTTACCTTCTGAACCGTATACAAAGTATTGACTATATGAGCTTATATTAAATACTGAACCACTACCAAATAAATCACTTGTAGTTGCAGGATTAACCATTCCTAATACAATATAAGCTTGCTCATAAGTATAGGCACCAGTCAAATTATATAACGGATTGTCGGATATCAAAGAGACCTCTGCAAAGTAATCGTTAATAGTTGTTCCATTTCTTAATGTCAACCCATAGTATTCTAACATTCCGGTTTCTCCATATGATCCACCAGTAGAATTAGAAATGAAATAATATAGAGAAGAATATCTTTGACCAGTATATTCGGTTAAGGTAGAACCTGAAACAACAAATAAACGATTATCAATATGATATACTCTAAAACCTTCGCCGGTCATTCCACGAACTCCATTTGTATACATGGTATTAGAATCGTGTTCGTTTAATCCTTCTGGTACATAATACTCGACCATCATATATTCACTAAAAGGATTGAATGTGTATGTTCCATCGCCATTATCTGTAAGTGCACTCTTAACATTATCTAAAACTAATACTAAAGAATTTTCATATTGATTTGATGCTAATTCAATAGAACAATCTCCAATTACAATATATGGTTTTACCCATCCAAGTACCATTTTTGAGTACATATTATGATCAATAACGTTCAAATCCATCATATCAACACATCCAGCTGGACAGCTTTGTCCATAATAATCATAATAATCGTTTAAACCTAAGACATGACCTGTCTCATGAATTAATGTATGTGCATCTAATTCCCATGAACTAAAAGTCTTATTTGCATAGTTATTAGAACTAACATTATGATAAATCTGATATAAAGAAGCCCAAGCATAAACTGAATAATGAGATGTACCATTTCCATACCACCAGCCAGTGTATGCCCAATAAACATCTTCGTTAAGAGAGCTGATCATTTGATAATCAGGAGCAGAATATATGACCCATAATCCATCAATAAATCCATCTCCATCTGTATCATAGTCATCAACATTTACATTTCCTGTACTGATGTGATAATTAAGAGCTGAGGTGATTAACTGCATGACTGATATATTTACACCTAAATCGCTTGAACTAGATAATCCAGCAAGAGTTGCATCATACCATTGCATAACATCTCCTTCAATATTCAATTTTTCAAAGCTAGATTTATTATAAAAACTAGTAAGAGATTCCCAATATGTATCACTAGCTTCACCAAAAAATACATTATTGATATCTTCTAATGTTTGTGCTTGCTCACTTGTCGTCAGTTCAAATCCTGGTATTTGAATTGGTAAAACAAGGATTTTAGGTGAACCGGTAGAAGGCATTTTAGAAACAGCATTACCATACATTTCATACTCTTGTAAATCCTTATATGTAAACTCTAATTGAATTTGATCAGGAGTTATAACATTGTCTTCTCCTTCTAAAACTGTGGTTTCACCATTATCAGATTTTGTTAAAGTGACAGTTGCTCCATCATCATAGGTTGGTGTATAAGAATTAACAAGTGAAATAATTACAGAGATAGCACCTATAACAACAACGCATATCAATACAACAACAATTACATTTAAAATAATTCTAGTTTTATTTGATTTAGTTTCTTCTGCCATAAATCTTATTCTCCTTTCAAAAAGACTAATACATCTTGATAAACAATTTGTTTATTTGTCTCATTTAGTACTTCATGAATCATATCTTCATATACTTTAAGCTTTACATCTAATCCATGCTTAGAATATATCTTAAACAATTTGACCAATCCTTTTCCATAGTTTCCAACAGGATCTTTTTTACCCCCTATAATCAAGATGGGTAAATGCTTAGACATTTTCTTAATGTTTTTTGTTTTTTGAATAGAGTTCAAACCATTAAGGAAATCTCTATAAAATCTATTTGAGCACCTAAAACCACATTTAGGATCCTCGTTATATTTTACTATATTTTCTTTGTTATAAGATAACCATGCATTTGATATTTTTTCTTTTTTAAATTTTTTATCATAAGCTCCTATTGATAGATTATGAAGTAACTTAGCATCTTTAGTTTCATTCTTTTTATTAACAATAATATTTGATAATAAAGCACCAAATTTAACTAATGGGTTTCTTCCATTTGTTCCACAAAGAACAACCTTATCTATTGTAGTAGAATATTTTTCAATATATCCTTGGGCTATAAAAGATCCCATTGAATGAGCAAATATATAAACTTTCTTTTTATAAGTATCTTTTAGATATTGAATATAGTCTTTAAATATAATTTGTTCTTCATTGAAAAAGTTTGATATAGGAAGACCAAGTTTTCCATTTTCTCCTTGGCCAAAATGATCTAATGAATAAACAGAAGCTTTCAATCTATCATTTAAGTAAATTGCAAAATCATTATATCGTTTAGTGTGTTCTGCCATACCCGTGATGATTAAAACTATACAAGTAGGATCTTCTATTTCCCGCTTTGTACCTTTTAATAGCCCAAACTTTGTTTGATAAAGATTTTCTTTCATATGCAAAAAGTATTATATCATATGGTGCTTTCTAACTAATTGATATTGATAAACAAAAAGAATAATTATTAGGAAATTGTGGCTTTTAAATACTCATAAAACCATGCAAAAATAAACGATTTTTAATGAATTTAGAAATTATTGTATTTATCTTATCTTTCATAAGTTATATATAAAAATTCTTAAATTTAATTAGGTTTTTGCAAAGAAAATAAAAATATCAAAGACGTTATTTATTTGATATAATTTATCTACGAGGAATAGAAATGAAAGAAACTATAATTGCTTTAATGTATGACTTTGATAAAACTTTAGCACTTGAAGATATGCAAAATTTTTCTTTCATTCCAAATGCTGGTTATACTCCTGAAGAGTTTTGGAAAAGAACACAAAAATTTTGTAATAAATATGACATGGATAAGATTCTTGGCTTTCTATACATGATGATTCAAGTATGTAAAGAAAAGAACATTCCTTTAACACGAGAATATCTAATGCAACAAGGAAAAAACATTAAATTTTATGATGGTGTTTCTGCTTGGTTTAAAAGAATCAATGAATATGGAAAAGCAAAAGGATTAGCAATCGAACATTATTTAATAACAAGTGGAAATAAAGAAATTGTGCTTGGTTCTCCAATAGCTAAAGAGTTTAAAGAAATATATGGTTGTGAATATTTATTTGACCATGAAACTGGTATTGCTTTTTGGCCAAAAACAATGGTCAACTACACTCAAAAAACACAATATATTTTTAGAATATCTAAAGGTGTTTTAGATATATCTGAAGATAAGGAATTAAACGAGAAAACACAAAATAGAAGAATACTCTATGAGAACATGATATATATTGGTGATGGATTAACAGATGTTCCTTCAATGATTGTTGTAAAAGAAAATGGTGGACATTCAATTGCTGTCTATCCAAAAGGAGCAAGAGATAAAGTTAGTTCGTTATTTGAAGATGGTAGAGTTGATTATATTGCAAAAGCTGATTACTCAATTAATGGTGAACTTGAAACAATAGTTAAACTAATAATTGATTCTTTATACATCAAAACTAAACTAGATAAAAAACGTGAAAAAGTAGTAAGTAAATGATGATAACAAATGTAATACTTCTCCTCGCTGGTAAAAGCGAACGTTTTAATAGCGACAACACTCTAAAACAATTTATATCCATAAATAACAAAGATTTATTTTTATTTAGTTTAGAAAAATTTATCAGACATAAGAAAATTAACTCAATATTTTTAGTTGTTCCTTCTACTCACATTAAATATGTAGAAGACAAAATAAAACAATATAAAATAATGAAAAAAAATTATGTTATTGAAGGAGCAACCACTCGTCAACTATCTGTTTTCAATGCTTTAAAAGCCATTAAAGAAAATGAACCTTGTGATAATGTTTTAATTCATGATGCAGTACGTCCTGGTATAACAACAGAAATAATTGATGAACATATTAAAGCATTAGATAAATATGAAGCTATATCAACCATATTAGATATCAATGATTCTATTATCTCATCAAAAGTTAATCTTAGCTCTTTTACATATCTAAAAAGAGAAGAAACATATTTAATACAAACACCTCAAACATTTTCTTTTAATTTGATTTTTAATGCTCACTTAAAGGAATATAATAATCATAGTTATAATGCTAAAGATGATTTATCATTAATTGATAAATCAATTAGTGTTAAGTTTGTTAAGGGGTCAATTTGTAATTTAAAAGTTACAACACCTGATGACCTTGAACTAATAAAATCGTATCTAAGTAAATAGTGTTGCAAATAGGAGAATGTCTACATGAGTCTAAAACTAAACTTTGATTACATGCTACCAGATATGAAGGTAGATTTTGAAGAGTACACATTAAAAGTAAAAGAAATAGATAAGATGATAAACGAAAGAAGCGGACCTGGTGCATACTATTTAGGTTGGTTAAATTATGCAGCAACTATTCCTAGTGCTCTTGTAGATTCTATTATCTCTAAAGCAAATGAATTTAGATCTAAATATGAAACACTTGTAGTTTGTGGAATTGGTGGATCGTATCTTGGTGCTAGAGCATGTGTTGAAGCAATTAGAGATTTTAAATCAAAAGACTCCATGGAGATCATCTACTTTGGTATAAACTTAGACCCTAACTACATTGCTGAAGTATATGAATACTTGAAGAATAGAAAATTTTGTATCTGTGTAGTATCTAAATCTGGTAGTACAACCGAAACTGCAGTTTGCTTTAGACTTGTTAAAGAATTACTTATTAAGAAAATCGGAAAAGAAGAAGCTTCAAAAGCTATTGTTGCAATCACAGATAAAACAAAAGGCACACTAAGAAAATTATCTGAAGCTTGTGGATACATCACCTTTGAATTACCAGATAATATTGGAGGTAGATTCTCTGTTATATCTCCTGCTGGATTATTCCCAATTGCTTGTGCTGGAATCAATATAAAAGAATTTTTAAAAGGTGTTAAAGATGCGATGCAAAAATATTCTTCTGATGATATTAATAAAAACCTCGCATACCAATACGCACTTGAAAGAGTTCATCTATATAAGAAGGGATATAAAGTAGAGATGTTCATATCATACGAACATCGATTAAATTATTTTAAAGAATGGCGGAAACAACTATTTGATGAATCTGAAGGAAAAGATGGTAAAGCTGTCTTAACAAGCAGTGCAACATTCACCACCGATCTTCATTCTCTTGGTCAATTCATCCAAGAAGGTCAAAAGGTTTTATATGAAACCACATTATATATTGATAAACCAACACATGATTTAAAAATACCAAAAGATAAAGAAAACCTTGATGGGTTAAATTATCTTCATGGTAGAACTCTTAGTTGGATAAATGAAAAAGCATTTCTTGGAACACTTGATGCACATTCTAAAGTTGCAAACATTCCAAATATCACTATTAAAATAGATAAATTAGATGTATTTAATATCGGTCATCTTTTCTACTTCTTTATGAAATCTGTTGCGATGAGTGGATACTTACTTGGAGTAAATCCATTCAATCAACCAGGAGTAGAAGTATATAAGAAAAACATGTTCAAATTACTTGGAAAACCAGGCTATTAATCGCAACTTTTAGGCTAACTGCCTTCTAAATAAATGATTGACTGAGAATAAGGTCTTTGATATAGTTATTAAGCACATTTATTATGTGTTGATACATTAAAAGGGAT
>CAZJPX010000016.1:0-14438 GCA_964548325.1 uncultured Staphylococcaceae bacterium | reverse complement strand
ATACTTTAGGTAATGCGATGAGAAGAACTCTTCTTGAAGCAATTCCTGGTACTGCAGTATATGGGGTTGAAGTTGATGGAGTTGTTCATGAATTCTCAGCTCTTCCAGGAGTAGAAGAAGATTTAACTCAAATTATCTTAAACTTAAAAGATTTGGTACTTAAATCTGATACAGTAGGTGAAGCAAATTATGAATGCTACATCGATGTTAAAGGACCAAAAACTTTAACAGCTGATGATTTAAATCTTCCTACTGGAATAGAAGTTGTTAATAAAGAATTAGAGATTGCTCATGTTGTAGAAGGAGGATCTCTTCGCATGACTTTATATATCAAAAATGGTAGAGGATTTAAGACATCTGAAGATAACAAAAGATATAACAAAGTTGTTGGAATGATATCAACTGATTCTAATTTCTCTCCTGTTGTTAGAGTGAATTATAAAGTTGAAGAAACTCGTGTCGAACATGATCCAAATTTTGATAGATTAACACTTGAGGTTTGGACAAATGGAGGAATCACTGCAAAAGATGCGATCGCCATTGCAGGAAAGATGTTATCTCAAGCATATGATCATTTCTCAGTTTTAGATGAAGGTAAATTTGATAATATATCTCTTCTTAAAGATGAAGCAGAAACCAGTGATGAACCTCAACTTGAAAATATCTCAATTGAAGATCTTGATCTATCAGTTAGATCTTATAACTGTTTAAAACGTGCAGGTATTGCAAACGTTTCAGATCTTATTAAGAAGAGCGAAGCTGATATGATGAAGGTTAGAAATCTTGGTAAGAAATCATTAAAAGAGGTTAAAGAAAAACTTTATGAAAGAGGTCTTAACTTCAGAGATGATGGAGTCGTAGTAGAATAAAAGGTAGGTATTAGATTATGCAAATTGGCAGAAAAAACGTTCATGGAAAAGGCGGAGTTAGGTTTAAAACTGGATTCACCGCTTCAAAACAAAAAGCTCAAGTTAGAAATCTATGTACTGAACTTGTACTATTTGAAAAAGTTACAGTCACTACCTCAATGGTAAAAGATGTAATTAAAACTTTCGATCACCTTGTAACTTTAGCTAAAAGAGGCGATCTTCATTCAAGACGTCAAGCTGCAGCTATCTTAAAACGATACAATGTAGGTGAGGTCGATGCATTAACCAAATTATTTTCTGAATTATCTACTAGATTTAAAGATAGAAATGGTGGATATCTGCATATCTATAAAGTAGAAAACAGAAGGGGTGATAATGCACCAAGAAGACTTTTAACATTAGTTGATTAGTCTAAAATTAATATTTCTATATACAACAGCATATAAGTTTCTAACATAAATTTTTACTATGTCTAATATTAAAAATCACTTTTTGGTATTTGATTTAGATGGTACTTTGATTGATACTTTACCATTTATTCATCTTGCTTCTTTGAAGTATTTAAAAGATTATGGATACAACTATACATATACTAAAGATGAAGTTAAATCATTTATTGGAAGAGGAGCGAGAAATTTATTTGCTAAACTAATTAAAAATGATGATTTCTGTGATGCAGAATATGCAACATTTTTAAGTTATTATCAAAAAGAACAAAACCAATCTAAGATATATAAAGGAGTAGTCGAAACATTAAAAATTTTAGAAAAAGAATATGAACTTATAATTTATTCCAATAAACCAGATGTACTACTTCAACCATTAATTAAAAATAAATTTAACGATATTAATTTCTTGTTTATCCAAGGACAAGATGATAAATATCCACTTAAACCAGATCCTACATTATTAGAATTTATTTTAAAAAAACATGGATTTAGTAAGGATTTTGGATTTTTTATTGGGGATAGTGATGTAGATGTAGCATTAGCTAATAATGCAAATATTAGATCAATTGCTGTAACGTATGGATATGGAGATATTAATAAAATCATAAATCTTAAACCAACATATTTAATAGATAGTTTTAAAGAAATAAATAACATTTTAAAAGGATGATATTATGACCTACGAAGAAGAATTAATATATGGACTTCAAAGATGGATATTAAAAGCTCTTAAATATTATGATGGTAGAGATTTTGATGAGTTTTTAAAAGATGAGAAATCTTTTGATGCTACAAGTTATTGTCTAGAAGTAATAGATGAAATAGCAAATAAAATACTTGATTGTAAAGAGATATTAGATAAATATAAAAACGTAGATTTTGAAACATTAGCTAACATAAAAAACAAAATTTATTATGAAGACAATATCAATCTTGTTGAGTTTCAAGAACTTTTGGAGAGTTTTTTTCCTTTAATAATGTCGTATTTAATTGTAAAATAAATACACTATGATTATTGTTTATACGTCTCCAGGATGTGCTAGTTGTAGAAAGGTTAAAAAGTTCTTCGATGAAGAAAAAATACCATATAAAGAGAAGAACATTTTTACTTCTATTCTAAATGATAAGGAATTGAAACGAATTTTAGAATTAACAGAAAATGGCACAGAAGATATTATCTCTAGAAGATCCAATATCATAAAAGAAAATAAGGTGGATATCGATTCACTTTCTCTTAATGAATTGATTCAATTTATTAGAGCAAATCCTTCATGTCTTAAAAGACCAATTATTGTCGATGATAAAAGAATGCAGGTTGGTTATAATGAAGAAGAAATAAGAACATTCTTACCTCTTGCAAGACGTTTAGCTGAGTTATTCTGTCCAAAAAATCATTTTGCTTTTAAAGATTGTAATGAGTGCGACGAGAAAGAAAATTGTCCTGAAGATTCATCTGATAAATAATAAAAAAAACAATTTAAAAAAAAGCCACAAATGTGGCTTTTTATATACTCATTATTTTTGTTTTATTAAGCAATACTTTCCATTGCTCTAGATTGTTTTGATTTTAAGTTTTCTTTATATTGAATA
This sequence comes from uncultured Staphylococcaceae bacterium, assembly GCA_964548325.1. Taxonomy (GTDB): domain Bacteria; phylum Bacillota_I; class Bacilli_A; order RFN20; family CAG-826; genus Onthovivens. The sequence goes on along the minus strand of CAZJPX010000016.1, from coordinate 11,530 downwards.
CCGGCTTTAGAACAGATATCTTTTAATTGTATTTTTCCTTGTTCGAGAGTGTTTGCTTCAAGTTCTAATTCAAAGTCTGTCACTTGATTGTATACATTTTTATCTATACATAATGTTTTACCAGTGGTTTCATTTTCTATTTCAATTCGATGAGTTGTTAATTTAGCAAGTATCTTTAAACTTGATGGATCAACACCTAACATCCTAACAAAGTCTTTGACGATTCCATCTGGAAAACCTTCTCCTTTTTTAAATTTAGTAAAGATTTCTCTAGAGATGTGTTGATCTTTTTCTAGTAATCCTTCAGCCATAGGGGCTTTTAAAGTTAAGACAAAAGAAGAAGATACATTTCTAATTCTAAGTCCGATTCCAAGTTGTTTTAAAGCAAAATCCTTAGTATCGATATAATGGTTTGTTTGATCATATTCACGTGTTATTTCGCTTTTAAAATATTTAATTATTTTAGAATAGTTTTCTTCTGATATTAATGCTTTTGATTCAATTTCAATACTTGCTGCCATTTAAAAATACCTCGTCTATATGATATAATAAATCGATTAATTTTTAAAACAAAAGTATTGCTGTTATTTTAAAAATTAGCGCTAAATTTAAGTATTATGTTACCAATTGTATTAGTTACAGATAACGATCAATTTTATTTAATTCTTGGTGTTTCCTTAGGTATATTAGGGTTTTTTATTTTATGTATTGTTTTATATTCCATTTTTAGAAGAAGAGATAGAACACCTAAAGATAAAGAAATAAAAGTCAAAGAACCTAAAGAAAAAGCAGTAAAAGTTAAAGAACCAAAGGTAAAAAAACAGGCCGCCAAAGAGATAGAGGTTGTACTAACTGAGATACCAAACATCTATGAATTGTTTGGTGGAAAAGAAAATGTATTGAGTTATGAACAAAAAGGTTCAAGGCTCATAATTGAGTTAAATGATGTAGATGTAGTTAATGTTGAAGAAATTAAAAAGATTGGTGTAGAAAAAGTATTAACGATGTCTAAAAAAGTTACACTTATCGGTGATGGAATATCAAATCTATTAAATAACCTTGAGAATTTTTAAATCCTTAGTTATCTCTTCTAGAGGAAATCCAATTACATTATTAATGGATCCCTCAATTGTTTTTATAAAATTAGATTTATCATTATCTTGAATCGCATAAGCTCCAGCTTTATCTAATACTTCATTATTATTGATGTAATCAAGAATCTGTCTATCAGATAAATCATTAAAGGTCACAGTTGATGTGACTATTTTTTCTATTAAGAATTTAGTTTTATATAAACAATATCCACTAATTACTTGATGAGTGCTGTTAGATAATTTTTTAAGAATATTAAAGGCATCCTTAATATCTTTTGGTTTACCAATTATTTCATTATTTAAGTAAACAATAGTATCACAAGAAATTAAAAAAGAATCAGGTTTAGCAAACTTTTTAATCGAATTTAGCTTGTTTTTTGCTTGAACTAAAGGATAGTCAATTCCTAAAGATAGCGGTGTTTTTGATTCATCAAAAGTAGGCTTAATAACCTCAAATTTTTTTATTATTGTTTTTAATAATTCAATTCTTCTTGGAGAAGATGAACATAATATAAAATTCATTTAATTAATCTTATTCATGATAAGAGGAATAACCATTGGATTTCTTTGTGTCTTTCTAAAGTAGTATCTTGAGACAGTAGAGCGCACAATGTTTTTAATATCATTAAATGTTACTCTTGAAGTTTGAAATAATTCATTTAAGGCTTCAGTTATTTGAGCAGATGCATGGCGAGTTAGATGATCTTCATATTCTCCATAGCTTACAAATCCAACGGTAGTAACTTTTGGAGGAGCTACTAATTTGTTTGCTTTACTATCTAGGGCAATGAAGACTGAAACCATGCCATCATCTTGAAGGATTTTTCTATCTCTTATGACAGCAGTAGAAACACCATTGATATCATATCCATCGATGAATACATCTTCAGCAGCTACTCTTTCTCCGTCTCTTATCTTATGATTTTGAAGAATTAGTGTATCACCATTTTCTAAGACAAATGTTTTTTCTTTTGGTATTCCCATCTGTTGAGCAAGTTCAGCGTGTAGTTTTAACATATGAAACTCACCATGAACTGGCATGAAATATTTTGGTCTCATCAGCTTTAAAGTCATCATTAATTCAATTCTTGATGGATGGCCAGATGAATGAATATCGGTGAAGACAGAATTTGTTATGACAGTCGCACCAAGTTTTGTTAATTGGTTAACAACCTTTTGAATGCTAGCTCCATTTCCTGGAATGGCAGATGAAGAGAATACCACAGTATCTCCTGGCACGATTCTAATTTCTTTTAATGTTCCTCCGGCAATTCGTGTAAGTGCAGCCATCTGTTCTCCTTGAGATCCAGTACATAAAATGAGTGTTTCATTATCTTTAAGAGATGGTAGATCATCGACATTTTTAATTAGGGCGTTAGGTATTTTGATGTATCCATATTTCCTAGCACATTCGACAGTGTTGATCATGCTTCGACCAACAATTACAATTTTCTTATTGTTTTGAATACCACAATCGATGATTTGTTGAATTCTAGAGATATTTGATGAGAAGGTAGATACAATTAATCTTCCTTTTGCTCTAGAGAATATTTCTTTAACAGAGTTTAAAACATTTTTTTCAGATGGTGTCCATCCCTCTCTTTCAGCATTTGTTGAATCAGACATCAATAGATCGATCCCCTCTTGTCCCATTCTTGCCATCTTATCTAGTTCGATATCTCCTCCAACTGGAGTTAAATCTATTTTAAAATCACCCATTGTAACAATTCTTCCTTCGGTTGTATCAACACATATTCCAAAAGAATCTGGAATTGAATGTGTGACTCTAAAGAAAGATACTTTAAATTCTGAAATAGTTAGATTTGAGTTAACATCATATTCCACTATTTTTACTGCTTCCTTTATTTTATGATCTTCAATTTTTTGTCTAATTAATGCTGCAGCAAGACGAGGAGCATAGATGACTGGTATTTTAACAGTCTTAATTAGAAAAGGAATCGCACCAATATGGTCTTCATGACCATGAGTGATAATTAAAGCTCTTATCTTCATTTGGTTTTCTTTTAGATGTTGATAGTTAGGGATAACATAATCTACTCCAACTAGATCATCTTCAGGGAACATGATACCAGCATCGATAATTATTAGGTTTGATCCAGACTCAATACAGTAGGTATTTTTACCTACTTCTCCTAGTCCTCCAAGAGCATAAATTTTAATTGGGTTAACAATATTTGACATAATGAGAAACACTCCTTTCAAAAATTTAAAATTATATTTTATTTCTTGAAATCAATAACATTTTATCAAAGCGTCAAAGATATACAAGTTTAAATTCTTACAGCATCAATAATTCTAAAAGGATCTTTTTTATCAATATGATCATAAAATAAGATTCCTTTTAGATGATCAATTTCATGTTGGATAACAATTGATAGATAACCTGTGAATGTATATGTCATATTTTTACCTTGTTTTATATCATAACATTCCACAGTCACCTTGTATGCTCGATAGACATATCCTGGATGTTCTTTTTCTACACTAAGACATCCTTCACCAGCTTCAATGCAGCATCTCTTAACAGATTCTGAGACAATTTTTGGATTAATTAACATGTACTCATGTACTTTTTCATCAGCATCTTTATAGTAGATTGCTATCATCTGTTTATTGATTCCGATCTGAGGAGCAGCAAGACCGACTCCAGCTCTGACACGAGGATGTTTTTTTAAATACTTATCATCATTTGAAGATTTTAAATAATCTAACATATCGTTTAATGTTTGAACTAAATCTTCACTTGGAGGTAGTTCGATAGGAGTAGAGCGCTCCCTTAAAGAAGGTTTATTATCCTTTACGATTTTGAAATTTTTCATCTAATAAATTATATCTACATTTATGTCTAATTCAATAATTATGCTATGATTTATTGATGGATTCAATACTATATGAATTAACAACTGAACTAAAAAAAGAGTTAGAAAAAAGCAAGGAATATAAAATACTTCTAAAAAAAGAAAAACAAATGGAAGAAGATGAACAGTTCCAAAAATTGGCTTATAAAAAATCTCTTTTGGAAATGGAATATGAAGATAATTTAAAGATATATTCTAATAAGAATAACCCTATTCTTTTAAAAAATAAAAAAGAAATTGCAGAGATTTTAAGAAAAATAAACAGTTTAGAAGTTGTTAAAGAATACAATAAAGCATATAAGGATTATCAAAATATTCTCAACTACATAAACAAAGAAATATTTGATCTTGTAAAGGATGAAAATAAATAAATGTTAAGAGTAATAGCAGGTAAATATAAACATCGAAAGTTGAATCAACCTCCTCTTGAAATATCTAGGTGTACAAAAGATGTGGTAAAAGAAGCAATGTTTTCTTCTATTGGAGATAAGATTGTTAACTCTTCGTTTTTAGATTTATATGGAGGGAGTGGAGCAATTGGAATAGAAGCATATTCAAGAGGAGCTAAACTTGTTGTTATAAATGAATTAAATAAAGTAGCCTACAACATAATCCTATCTAATCTTAAATTATTAGACATACAAGATATAAAAGTATTCAACAAATTTGATATGGAATGTTTAAAGTTATTAAGTGAAAAAGAATATAAATTTGATTGTATATTTTTAGATCCACCATATATGATAAAACTTGATTATTTCTATATAAATTTGTTGCAAAAACTAAATATTTTAAAAGAAAACTATTCAATAATCGTTGAGAGTAATACAATGTTAGAAGATAAATTATTTGATAATTTTTTTATCAAACAATATAAATATGGTAAGACATACATATTCGTTTTAAAGGAGAAGGTAAAGTTATGAATATAGGAGTATACCCTGGAAGCTTTGATCCAATAACCAATGGACATTTAGATATCATTAAAAGAGCTGCTAACATCTTTGATAAAGTGGTAGTTTTGGTCTCGTACAATAAAGATAAGAAATCATATTTCTCAGTTAAAGATAGAGTTAATATGATTAAAGAAAGCGTTAAAAATATGAAAAATGTAGAGGTAGATTCTACTACTATGCTCACTGTTCGATATGCAAAAAAAATTGGGGCTAAAGCTCTTGTTAGAGGACTTAGAGTCGTATCTGATTTCGATTATGAATGGAAATTAGCTGCAGCAAATGAATACATCGATGACTCAATTGAAATTGTATTTTTAATCTCTAAAAATGAATACTCTTTCATATCTTCTTCATACATTCAAGAGATGCATGATAATGGTGTAGACATCTCTAAACTTGTACCAATTGTTGTTAAAGACTACTTCAACAAAAAAAGATCGACCTAATAAATTGGTTCAAGCAAACTATTGTTTTATTAGAAAAATGAGATTAGCAAAGCTAATCTCATAAGATACTTGTAATTTGTAATGATTATCTACTTTTCTTTAATTAGTACATCGCCTGAATTTACCACAGGTTGAGCATCTTTATTGCCACATAATACGACAAGCAAGTTAGAGACCATTGCCGCCTTGCGGTCTTCAGTGAGTTTTACAGTGTGTTTTTGGTTCAATCTATCAAGTGCCATCTCTACCATGCCAACAGCACCATCGACAATCATCTTTCTTGCATCAACAATTGCGACAGCTTGTTGACGTTGAAGCATCGCTGCAGCAATTTCTGGTGCATAAGCTAAATAGGTTATCCTTGCTTCTACAATCTCTAAACCTGCAACCTCTACGTTATGTTGTATCTTTTCACGTATGCGATTTGCAACGACTTCATATGAACCGCGAAGACTTCCATCATCAGCGATTCCATCTCCTGTCGTATCTACGTTAGGTGCAACATCGTATGGATACTTCTGTACGATGTCTCGTAATGCTGTATCGCATTGCAACGACAAAAATGCCTTGTAGTTGTCGACGTTAAAAACAGCCTTTGCAGTATTAACTACTCGCCATGTCACAGCAATTCCAATTTCTACAGGTGTACCAAGGCAGTCGTTAATTTTTTGTTTTGCATTAGAAAAACTCATCAGTTTAAGAGAAATTTTTCCACGAAATCCATCATGGCCTCTACTTCCTGAGACGTCTCTACTTTGTCCTAATGTTGTTCCTGCGGCAGGGTTAAAAACTTGACAGAATGGATTTACAAGATATAAACCTTCAGTCTTTAGCGTTCCGTAGTATTTTCCAAAAAGTGTAAGTACGATTGCCTCTTGTGGCCCTATCACTTTTATTCCTAAAAAAGGTATCCAGCCAAGGAACATCCAAACAACACTTACTATTCCAATTATAAGCCAGACCACGCTTATTAGTTCTTCTTCATTATCAAAGGCATTAAGAAAGCCAAGAGGGGCTAAGATAAAAGTTGCTAAATACAGTAATCCGAAGATTAAAAAGATTATAAACCTGCTCCTTTTTTTGAGAATCTTTTCTTCCATTAATTATTTTCTCCTTTCTTCATATGTCAAAATAATAACATATATATTGTCATTATACTTTCAAAGATGCATGAAAATACTGCAGATATCTACACTCATACCACAAGATGTAAAAAATCTGTCAATAAAAAAGAAAGAAAATTTAACAAAAAAATTTCTTACTACTCTTCTAAATCTATAGATTTCTTGCTATACTAGAAGTATGACATACATTCCTTGGTTAGTATCATCAATTGTTATCTTTGTATTATTATTTTCAGGAATCTTCCTTATTTTTGTTAAGACCAAAAGAAACAAAAGAGTTGGAGTTAAAATTAGTTATGCTTATATATCTGAAGAAACCTGGAGATATACTAATCGAGTATTTGGAATCGTTTGCCTAATTGTTGGTTTATTACAAATTCCAATCATCTACCCAATATATGCTTTATATTTAGATACATATTTTCTTACAGTTTGCTTGAGTGTTGGTTTTTCCCAAGCACTCCTTTTGTCTTTAACTTTTATGACACTTCTAACTATATCCACAATTAAAGATAAAAAAGAAAGAGTTATCATACAACAACAAGAATTACAATAATAAAAAAAGGTTCGCTATAAGCGAACCTTTTATTTTGTTTGTTTTGTTTTGATTATTTACCTAACCTCTATAATTAGATGAGAATTTTTCATCATATGTCCAAGCTTCTGCGACAAATTTTGCTTGTTCATATAAGGTATCACCTTCAAGTCCGAAGAATAATGTTGAAATCATATTGGTTGTTGTATTTTCATCTGTTAAATCAAATAGAATAACAAATGGAGTTTGGAAATCTTCACTTAAGGTAGTAGAAGATGTATCACTATAAACGAGAGCTTCTAAATTTGAAACAATCGTCTCTTGAACAGAAGAATCAGCATTTCGATAGTAGTTGTTATCTTGTCCAACTTGAACTGCAGCTTCTGCAAAATAGTTGAAGTTTTGATCTCCAAGAAGATATTCAAAGGCTGGAGTATCTTCATATTCAACCTCATCCACTTCTTCATCACAGATAATAGATTGATAGGTGAAGGATGGAGTTGTATCTGTATCAAGAATATATGTTGACCAGTTATTGATTAACCATTCGCATGCTTCTTTTAAGTCTTCACATCCTGAACAATCAGATTGTACAAAAAAGAGGAAGAATCTGTCTCCAGTTCCATATGCATATTTTGACATGATGGAGCGAGCATTTTCTTTTCCTTCTTCAGTATTATCTAACCAACCTTGTTGTTCATTATTACCAAATTGAGCAAGAACAAAATCTGCAAAGAATTCATTTGCCTCTGAATTCTTATTGTATGTTCCATCTAAAGATAATTGAAAGTTTTCATACCATCTAATATGATCGTTTGCAGCATCAATCAATGATTGAATTCCTGATGTGATGTATGGAATTGAAAAGATGATTGCAAAGATGACACCAACAATAAGTAATGGTTGAACCCATGCAGTCTCTTTGATCCATCTGCCAGTTGCAACAAACGGCGTTGCTAATCTTTTTAATACGTTGCCCATGTCTGATATCTCTCCTTGTTTTATATAGACTTATTAAATATATCACTAAATGTGATATCTCACAACAAAAAATTGATGGTCTATATACAAAGTATATAGATTTAAGAAAAATTATAAATCTGCTACTTGTTTTTTGTCTACAATTTAAATATTATTTTGTTGTTTAAATATGGACATCGGATCTTTAAAGAAAAAAACTATCAACTATCTATACGATCATCCAAAACTTAGGTCGTCTTTAAAGAATACTTATAAAGTAATCATATTAACTCTTGCTGCACTTATTTTTTCTTTTGGATTTAAATGTTTCACTGCACCTAACTATGAGTATTTTTGGGAAGGTGGCGATGTCGCTATTAAAACACTTGCATCTACTGGAGCTACTGGTATATCCCAAATATTTGTTAGCATATTAAAACTAGCTGGAGTGGAGTGGATATTAAGTGGAGATAATCAATACATCGTTAACTTCGTCGTATACTTCATTATCAACATACCTCTTGCTGTATTTGCATGGTTTAAGATTGGTAAAAAGTTTTGTATTTTTACAGTTATCAACTGCGCTCTTGTCACAGTGCTTGGTATTGTGATCCCAACAAATAGCTCTGAAAACTTTGTCAATCTTGTAGCAAATGCGGTCTTTGATCAGACTGTTGCAAGAGTATTACTTGCTGGAATCTGTTCTGGTCTTGCTTCAGCTCTTGCATATTCTATTAATGCAAGTACTGGAGGAGCTGATGTTATCGCATTTTACTTCAGTGAAAAGAAATCAAGACCAGCAGGTAAGTTTAGTGCGATCATTAATTTTGTAATTGTTTTTGTGTTCTCTATTCTTTCTATTATTCCTGGAGGTGTTTCAGATGAGGTTGATCCAGCTACGGCATTAATTATTGCTATATTTACCTTCTTATACATGGTTGTTCAAACAATTGTTATCGACCATCTTGATACTAAAAATAAGAAAGTATCTCTACAAATTATTACTAAAAATAATGAGCTCGCTCAAATTATTATGGCTAACATTCCTCATGGATGTACTGTTGCCGAAGTTGAAGGTGGATACACTGGAGATAAACAGTTTATGATCTATATGAGTGTTAGAAAAAACGAGGTTAAAAAAGTTGTTAGTGTATGCCGAAGAGCTGATCCAAATTGTTTTATAAATGCACTTTTAACGGAACAAGTGTATGGTAGATTTTCAAGGCAAGTTGTTGAATAAATTTTAAGAAATATATTGATTTTGCATGATATTTAACTAAATTAAACAGGTTTTGTAAAAATATTTCTAAATTTAATACCTTAATATTTATCTACTTCTTGTTTTATGTCTTTTATCCATTGAGGATTATCAGATTCTAAATAATTTAATAAAGTTAGAAAGTTTGTGCTACTTACAACTGTTTCTTCTGTATTCAATTTTGATAAATTCTTTTTAAGTGTTCCATAATTTTTAGTATTCAGTTTTTTCATGATTGCATTACGTTGACTTTTTTTGGCACTATAATTTTTTACATGAGTAAGTTCATTAATAATAGCGCCATTTTCACGCTTTTGATTACTTTTTAATTTTATATCTTTGAAATGTGACAATATTATTTGCATTGTGCAAGGATTAGCATAAAAAAGTACTTTTTTAACTGCTTTTTCACTACCAAAAATTTTAGAAAGATCTTCTTTTATTTTATTGAATTGTTCATATGGTGCCATCTCTGTGTCACAAAAAGCTAAAACCAGATCATGATTATCTTTGTAATACCAAGATTGATAACGTGGAGCTATTTGAGTTATGGAATGTGCATTATCTAGTTTAATTTCATATATTTTAGAAAAGACATTGAGTTGTATTAGTCTATTTAGATAATCAAACTCTTCTTCACCTTCACACACAATACAAATTTTATATCTTTTATATGTCATCAAATTTTGTCTCCGATTAAGACATTTATGAGATCAGGTTCAGGCATAGCACCTAAGAATCCTTTTTTGTATTGTTCTATTAAATCAGTTTCAGCTCGTATACCATCATTAGCAGTATAGCTATCAAGTGAGTATAAACTAATTTTTCCTTTTCCTTTTGAAGTAAACCAAATTTGATCTTTTCGAAACAACTTTTTACAATCGAGCAAACTTATATCTTGAGTAGTAAATATCAATTGACCTTTTGTGTTAGCGATATTATTAAACAAAGCAACTATCTCGCGAGTAAGACTAAAATGAAGGCTGCTATCAAGTTCATCAACAATTAATGTTTTTCCTTGTTCTAATGCTTCTATTATGTAGCTAGCTAAAGCGACAACTTTTTTTGTACCTGTAGAATCAAAAAATAAACTTGGAACTTTCTTACCTCGATGATTGGACATCAAACAATAAATGTCGGTTGAAAGTATCAAATTTTGAAAAACATTCTCGTGTGGTGAATTTTCATTTGTTTGCATAATTGGTACATTTTTAATAGTAGGTTTAACATACTCATAGTTGTCTATTTCAAGGTCTGCCTTTTTAATTAATTCAACTACTTTTGATTTATTCACATTATTATCATCCTTTAGTAATTGAAGAGTTTTGCGAATAGGAATATTGAACATATCAACAACTTCAATATTAGTGGCACATCTTTGAAGAATATCTTTATATTTTCCTAATATTTTGTATATTTCAGTATTAAGTGCGTGGATTAAAATATTATTCATTGCAATAGAATGCATTAATTCTTCTACTTCTTTGTTTGCTGGACATTTATATTTTTGTTTGATTATGTCTTTTAAAAACAATATTTGTTCTTTTTCGTTACCATATTTATCTATTATGATTTCGCAAAATTTTTCATAAATGAAACCAAGAGTTCCTTCGTTTGGATTAACTGAAGAAAAACTAAAATCATAGCTATAAATTTTATCTTCATCTGTGAATGTTATTCCTAATGTGCATGTTGGATTGTTTGAAAACCAATTAACTTGTATATCAGCAACAAAACGAAGTAAAACACTTTTAATAGTATTTATAGCTCTAATCAAGCAAGTTTTCCCAACATTATTTGGTCCATAAATAGCTGCAGCTTTTAAAACATTAATGTTTCCAAATGGAATAGTATTTGATTCAAAACGTTTTATCTTCATGTTAGCTCTCATAGATAACTCAACTTTATTTTTATAAGCTAAATAATTACCTGCACGGATTGCTAATATCATTCTCCCAACCTCCATTAATCCTAATAATAATATTACATATTTTTATTTTTCATGCAATTAAAATGTATGAAAATAAAATATTTTCAGTTTTAACAAATGAATTTACAGGCCTTTATACGAAAGTAGGCGCATTGGTTGTTGAATAATTTTTAAGAAATATATGAATTTTGCAAGGAAATTGAAAGCAATAATGATAGTCTTAAATATACTTCTACATTATTGTCATTCTTAGTCAACCCCAAAATATATTCAAGAGATAAATCAATAAGTTTTACTGATTCTGAGATACTTTTTGAAATTGCTTTTGGTGTTACTACCGCCACCTGA
>CAZJPX010000015.1:0-15027 GCA_964548325.1 uncultured Staphylococcaceae bacterium | reverse complement strand
AAAGAAATCAAGAAACAATGAGAGCGATACTTAGAAGTTATGCTAGAAATATCTCAACTCTTGCTAAGAAAAATACTATTTTTGAAGATGTAAATGCAACAAATGCAATAACTAGACCTACATTAGATAATTATATTGAAGTTTTAGAAAAGTTATTTATAGTAGAAGATATCTATGGCCGGTCACCTCAGATTAGATCAAAAACAGCTATTAGAAATGGGAGAAAAAGAGAGTTTGTTGACCCTTCGATTGCAGTAGCTGCAACTGGAGGATCACCTGAAATATATTTAAATGATTTAAAAAGTTTTGGTTTCATATTTGAAACGCTTTGTATTAGAGATTTGAGAGTGTATTCAGAAGCATTTAATGGACACATTGCTTATTACCATGACAATTTAGGATTGGAAGTTGATTGTGTTTTAAGTTTAGATGATGGTAGATATGCCTTGATAGAATTTAAATTAGGTGAGTTTGAAATTGAGTCAGCTGCAAGAAATTTAAACAAAGTAGAAGAATTAATTGAAAAACATAACAAAGAAAATATAGCAAAAATACCTTTACCTAATTTAAAACTTGTTATTATTGCTGGGCAATATGGTTTTAGGCGTCCAGATGGAGTTTATGTTATACCTATTGGATGTTTGAAAGATTAAATGAAAACTAGCAAATCTGTTCACCAAAATACAGCAAATTTGTTCATCAAAAAACAGCAAAAAGTTGCAAAAGTATAAAAAACTTACGATATTATCGTAGTTTATATACACGAGAAAATTTATCCATTACTAAGAGAAAAAATCCAAAAAATGTAAAATGATTTATCAAAAAAATATAAAATAAATATCCAAAAAGAATTAATAAATCACATTATTTTATATTAACAACATTTTTATATATCTTATCAATCTCTTTTGCCATCTCTTCAATTGAATGATGATCTGAATCGATTACGTAGTGAGATATATTTTTTATCTCATCATTAAATATATTATCGTCGTTTTTAAGACGATTTTTAATGTCTATTGGTTTATCTCCTCTTTTTTTCATCATAGCTTCTCTAAAAGTAGCAGATGAATCTAAAAAGAAAGAGATAATCTTATTATCGTTTAAAGATAAAAATACTTTTAGACCAGCTGGTTCAACAATCAATACAGAATCATCTGTGATTAATCTTTTTTCGGTTCCATATAGATTTGAGTTATAGGTAGTGTATTCAATGAACTCATTGTTTTTTATTTTAGTATTAAATGCATCAACTGTTAGAAAATTATAGTCTATTCCATTAACTTCATTCACTCTTATTGGACGAGTGGTGGTTGTCACAAATTTTTTATAGTTAAAATGTCTACAAAGATATTTTGCAACCTCAGTTTTTCCACTAGCACTAGCTCCAATCAGGATAATCATGTCTAAATAATATATGAAATAAATAATAATTGTTAAATCTTTTTAGAAAATTTTTCTAATTCAAGTCATCTTGTTAGTGAAGGTTATTTTATGAAGTTTATTCTTTTAAGTTTATTGTTTTTATCTCAATTAGTGCTTCCCTTAGCAAGTTTTAATAAAACCGAAAAGGAAGCTTTAAGGAGTGCTAGTTTAGAAGACATTGAATACATCTTTACTGGTGATGTTTTAACAATCAATGATTTTGTTATCAATGAAAGTAATTTTAAAGAACAAAATTTTCAATTCACCTATTCAGTAACAATTAGTAATGTTGAGACAAGCTATTATTATAAAGTTAATATTGAGATTACTAATGGAAGCGGGATCACTTTTGATAATGGAGACTATGACGAGTTATCTTTAGTGACGGGTTTAGCAAACGGATCAAGCAAGAAATATTCATCCACAGTCAAAATACCAAATAGTTTAATGAATGGCGAAATAAAGTTTAGTTTTGCGGTGTATTTTTCAAAATACGCAAATTTTTCTTCTTATGTTTATGAGTTGTGTACGTTTAATTTTAGTATACATTCTTATTATGATGAAGCTGTAGAATTTGAAGAAGATGAAATAAAATTAATCTATGAAGTTGAGTATGCAAATTCATATTTAATTTCAAGATATGAGACACTTTACATTCTTGGAGTGGAGCCAGTTTTTGAATATCCATATTATGGAATGGTTCCGTTTTATGAATTTAGTTTTATATACAGTTTAACTTCTTCAAGAACATTTGAAGGATTGATTTATTACTTTGTAATAGATGAAGAAAATGTTTTAAGTCATATTTTAGATTATGAATTAGCTCTAGATGAAACATATAGAGGAATTCAATTAGCCCTTATTGAGAATTCCAAATTTGATTTTTCGGTACAGACAGAAGATTTTTATTTAGATACGAATACATATAAATTAAGTAAGACGAGAACGACAACTTACAATACTAAGGTGAATTCGATCTATTTTCCAAAAGATTCGTATAAAGAATTTTGTTATACCTCACATATCTTTTATTTATCTAATTTTGGAGAAGGAAATAGAGACATTTACTTTAAGTTTTTTATTGATATGGATCTTGTTTACTTAGAGAACGGTTTTTCTGTGGAAGGAGGGTATGGGAAAGTAATAGATGATTATTATCAAGAAGAAGTAATTATATGAATGTAATTTTCACTTTATTTAGTTTTGGGATGTTCTTTGTGTTTGTTAGTGGAACACTTGTTGGAATAAAAGCAAACACATTATCAAAAATTGTAAATAATATTCCATTAGAAGTCGTTGAAATGGGAGTTAGTTTCAGTTATGAAAATGATAGTTATGGTGGATACTTTAATAAAGATAACTTAGAAAGCGAGGTCAAATATTATTTAAATTTAAATTTAGAAGATTATGTTAAAACTTATAAGATTAGTTTTATTTACTTCTATTTAGATTCAAATAATGAAACTAGAATCGATCTATCAGATTATCCTACGAATGTTCAAATCCATACTGAAGTTAACTATCATCTAAATTATAAAGTTCATGGATATGTGTACTTTACGGTTGGTGATTTCATAAGTGCTTAAATAAAAAAAAAGAGGAATTTGTAAGATGAAACAAAATTGTCAATTAGTAGTAATTTATGTAATACTTAGCATATTTTTAGGAGTTTTTAACTATTTTGTTACTTTAAATTTTTACTTTTCAATTATTTTATTTGCCTTATCGATGCTGTTATCAATTATTTTGCTTGCCACCAAACAAGAAAAGGCAGAACTAAAAGAAAAGAGAACTCTAGAATGTGTTTCCTTTATTAATATGTACATACTTGCTTTTGATAGGTATAAAAATCATGAAGAAACACTTAATAAGATATCGGATTCTTTTTCATCATCTTTACAAGAGCAAACAGCTTTAATTAAACATTTGAATTCGATTGAAAAACTTGAATATCTAGAAAAGTATTTCAAATTGAATGTATATAAAGTATTTATTGGCATAATAAAAGATTATAAGAAAGAAGATGGAAGTATATTAACTGTGTGTCAAAATTTATTTTATGACTTAAGAAAAATAGAAGAAAATGTTTTAGATTTTAATCAACTACGAAAAAGAAAATTAATCGAATTTGGTCTATTTTGGGGTCTAACATACTTAATAGTTGCAACATTAAGATATACGCTCGGCGATTTCTTTTTAAGTATGATCGAGCTTGATTTCTTACCAATAGGATTCTTTATCTTTAATATCGTCTTTATCATTTCATTGTCGTTTTTTATGTTTAAATACTTTGATTTTGATTTTATAAAAGGAGATTTCAACATTGAAAAAGCTAAAAGAAAAAATAGAAAGCCTAAATCTAAATTACAAAAATGAATTAATAAAAATATTGTTTGTTAATGTTTTTATTTTTCTTATTGGAGCAGGTGGATTTTTATTTTTTGGAAGTTATCTTATTTTAATTTTAATGGTGCTTGGTTTAGGGATTTCAAATTTTTTCCTTTTTAATAGATATATAGTTTTATCTCTAAATAAAGAAGAAGAAAAATTAATTGAATTAATCGATGTATTTTTAAATTTAAGAATATATCTAAATAATAAATTTAATTTAAGATCTGCGTTAAATTTTGTAAAAGAATACACAAATGAAGAAATAAGAGGAAGAATTACTACACTTTTAAGTGAGATGGAAGAAGATGACACAGCTGCGCCATTTTTACAATTTTCTAAATATTATAAAAGCAAAGCAATTGATGAATTAATGTATTTACTCTATGAAATGAAGAATGGTAAAAATAAAAGAGTTCTATATAGTTTTAATAATTTATTAATTGAAATAAAGCAAAATCAAGATAAAAAATTAATAGAAAAGAGAACAAAATCATTTGATTATATAAATCTATTAACAATCCTTGGAGGTGCCATACTTATTATAATTCTTTCCTTAGGTATCATCGGACTTATTGGAGAATTTAATATCAATGGGTCATAAAATCTCTTTGATATTATATTTATCAATTATCTTTATTATCTTTCTAATTGGTGTAGATTTTATAAACATATTCTTGATATACACATCATTAGAATCAGTTACTAATTATGTAAGTCATAACATTTCTGAAAATCTAACTATAACAACATCACTTCAAGAATATGTCTATGAAGAGATAGGAGCAGAATTATATACATATGAAACGAATACAACATTTGTAAGTGGGTATGTATACACATATTATTTAAAAAAAGATTACAAGATTATAACTACTGGAAATGTTATTAACATTGAAATAAAAAGATACGCTGTTATTAATTATTATGGATAAAAAAATTAAATACATGAGTTCTGCACACTTTTAAAAAAAAAAATTAATCGGTTTTATATATAAGAAAGGAGGTTAAAATTGAGAGTTAAAAAAAGTAAATTAAAAATTTTATTTATCGCTTCTCTTCTAATTACTGGAGTTGGATTTAGTTATTTTAATTATCTTTTATCTAATGATTTTGATGAACAACAATTTGATCCTAGGAAAATAACGATTGGAAATCATACCAATATAAAAATGCAATATATCAGCGATACAAGTTATAGACTAACAGCAACAGTTGAACCATCAAATGCAGGTTATAAAAATGTCACATGGTCATTATATTGGCAAAATGATTCATCAAGTTTTGCTAAAGGTAAAGATGTATATGAATATGTACAAATTACTCAAACAAGCACTGATACTTTATCTATTGTACTTGAATGTCTTCAGCCCTTTGGGGAAACAATCATAGTAAAAGTTACATCAGTAGATAACATTAATATTTTTGCAACATGTAATATTGAATATGGAAGAAGAATCAGCGAGGTTACTGCAATATTAAATGGTAGTAGTGCAAATGGACAAGTAATAAGTGATGGATCCATTGTTGAATTAACAGCAGATGTTACATATAACGATCCTTATACTTATAACACTTTATATGATTATACTTATGAATATGTTCCTTTATCCAATTATAATTCGGATACAGTATCTGAAAGAGGAACATACAATTTTTCAGCTATCAATGGGTATTTTGAAACCTTGTTAAATACTAATGTGGCATTTTCACAGACTGACTTCATCAGTTATATAGAGAACAATATGACAAGTTATGGAACAATACAAAAGTCCTTTCCATATTATGGAGATATTGATTGGGAACAAAGAAGAGAAATCACTCAAGATGAATTTATCACTCAATTGAATAAAACAAATTTTACATTTCAAGTAACGGTCGGAGATGTCTCAGATACAATAACTTGTAAATTTAATTGTTCACCACCTGTCACAGATGTCTCGCTATCAGAGGAAAGCATTGTATTTTAGATATGACATTAAGTAAAGGAGTAATGATAGCACTTGGAGTTGCCTTATGTGTAGGGGTAGTTGGTGCAACAGCAGGCGTATTTATCTCAAAAGGATTAGGAGACATGGTTGATGAAGAAGAAAATGAGTTTTCTATCACTATAAGCAATGAAAATTATGAGACTAAGATTTTAGAAGACACTTATAATTATTCATTTGGATATGAATCTACATATACTTTTGAGATTAACCACACATATAGCAAACTCGAAGAAAATAAATATTCGATAGATGTTTTCTACTATGAAGATAATTCAATCTCAATAACTAAATCGTTAGAAAATCATAGTTTGAATGATTTATACGATATTGAAGATTCAATTAAAGAGTTATTTTCAATTAGGCAAGACAATAATAAATTCACATTATCGTTTTCTGATTCCATCACTGAAATAGTTAAAAGTTCATTATATTTAGATGATGAAGAGATAGAAGTTAATTTCAATTATAAAGTGGATCAACTACATTTCGAATTCACTTGCAACGATAAAAAAATAAACCTATATGGTTATATAAATGAAACATGGGTTTATTCATTTTCTGAAACAGAGATTATTTTCTAATCCATATATTTCCTCAACAAAAAAATGCCGATTAATTCGGCATTTTTACTTACTTTGCTTGGTGACCCGTACGGGATTCGAACCCATGAATGCATGCGTGAAAGGCATGTGAGTTAAGCCACTTCTCCAACGGGCCATTAATCTATGGCGCTGACTATAGGACTCGAACCTACAACCGATCGGTTAACAGCCGATTGCTCTACCATTGAGCTAAGTCAGCAGAAATAGGCTTATATAATTTATCATAACGCAGTATTGTTGACAATAATAAAGTGGCCAACGGTGCGCTTTAGGCTAATTTCTTTTCGATTAATGCTAATAAATCTCCAACAGACTTCAAATCTTTAGTTTCACTTGGGCTAAAAGTGATATTAAATCTTTCCTCAAGTTCTAAAATAAATTCAACAACGTCCAATGAATCAAGACCATAATCTGTTAAAGTTGCAGATTTGTTGATTTCTTTAATATTTAATTTTTCTTTAATTAATTCTTCGATTTCTGTTATTTTTGCCATAGATTAACTCCTTTTTTATACTATTAATAATCATTTGTCCAAAAATGCATATTTATTTTATATTAAATTGACAGCAAATATAATAATTTATTAAAATATTTTTGAAATATTTACATATTTCATCTACAGAGTGCCGAAGGCATTCTTATTTTTTTAAAGGGGGTTAAATGTATTCTCTTGAACTAGTTAAAGAAAAGGTTAATGAGTTATTAATTAGTTTAAACTATTCCTTGTATTCCTTCAAATATACTAGAGGGTTATTAGAGATAGTAGTAGATCGAGAAGAGACAATTTCAATGGATGATATCGTTGATATATCTCAAAAAATCTCAGAACTATTAGACCAACACGACTTTTGTGAAGAGTCATATAATCTATCGATATACTCGTTAGGTATTGAAAAACCACTCGATTTAACTCATCTTGAAAAGTATGTTGGAAAATACGTATCGATACATCTATCAAATCCGTATAAAGGAATTAATAATTTAGAAGGAGAAATCATAGATGTTGATGAAGAATATGTTCATTTAAATGTTAAAGTGAAAAGTAAAACCATTACTTACAAAATAATTAAAAAGGATATAGATAAAGGAAATATAACTGCAAAGTGTTAAGGAGTAAAAAAGATGGCAACCAAATCTAAAAACAAAAAATTATTACAAGGATTAGCCGATATTGGTGAACAAAAAGGAATAAGCAAAGAACAAATTGTCGATATCTTAAAAGAGTCATTTGTTTTAGCTTACAGTAAAAAGTTCGAGGATGAAATCAACATAACAAATCGTTACAACATTTCTAAAACAAAAGATGATGTCAGATTAGCACCTGCTCGTATTAGATGTGATATCGATATGAAAAAAGGAAATATTGAAATCGCTCGTCAATGGTTAGTTAGAGAAGAAGATGATATTGTCGATGACTTTATTGAGATATCAGTCGATGACCCAAAAGTTCAAGAACAAAGTTTAAGTGTAGGTGATTATTATGAGATGCCTTTAGATCTTTCTTTATTAGAAAAAAGATATGTTGAAAAGTTTAAAAACAATTTCCAACAAAAAATTTCTAAGGCTGAAAAAGATGTCTTAATTGAAACATATAAAGAGAAAATTGGTGAAATCGTCAACGGTACTGTTGTTAAAACTGATTTACATAGCGTCATTGTCGAATTAAGTATTGGTAAGTATTCTGCTACTTTGTATGATAGCGATTTAATAGGAAAAGAAACTTTTAATGTTGGAGAAAACATTAAAGTTTTTATCAAAGGAATTGGAAAAGATAGCAAAGATTCAAAAAGCGGTAACCTTGTAAAGATTTCTAGATCATGTGAAGGTTTCTTAAGAAAATTATTTGAACAAGAGGTTCATGAAATTTATGATGGAACAGTCATAATTAAAGGCGTTGTAAGACGAGCTGGATTTAGAAGTAAAGTTGCAGTCTATACGAATAATCCAGATGTTGACCCATGTGGAGCATGTATTGGACAAGGCGGAGCTAGAATTCAAGCCATTGTCTCTCAACTTGGTAAACATCCTGAAAATAGCGATAAAGAAAAAATTGATGTCATCAACTATCATGAAAATAAAGGATTATACTTAGCAGAAGCATTAAGACCTGGAATCGTTGTCGGTGCTAGATTTTCAGAAGATGGGAAAAGAGCACTTGCTATCTGTTCAAAAGAAACCAAACCATATGCCATCGGTAAACATCGCGTCAATTTAATCCTTGCTGCCGAACTACTTCATCTAGACGATATTCAAGTTTATGATGAAGAAGAAGCAGCTGAACAGAAATTAGAATATATAACAATTGAAGATTTTGAACTTCAAGAAAAAACAGAGCAAAAACGTAAAACTAGAGAAATTGCTCTTAAACTTCAAGAAGAAAGAATCAAAAAAGAGGAAGAAGAAAAAGCAAAACTTCCTCCAGAAGTTAAAGTTGAAGAAGTTTCTGTTGCTCCAAGCTATGAAGATGATGAAGAAGTTTATGCTGATACTTATGAAACTGAAGAACTTGTTGTTAAAGAAAGTGCTATTGAAAAAGAAACTGTTGAAACTGCTAAACCAACAGAAGAAGATCAAGTTAAAGTATCTACAAGCATCTCCTTAAGTGCACTTGAAGCATCACTTGAAACTGAAAAGAAACAAAAAGAAACAAAGAAAACTACTAAGAAGAAAAAACAAGAAGAAGCTCAAGTTGAAAAAGAAAAATCCACTTCTGATAAACCTATCAAGAAGATGGAGATATACACTGAAGAAGAATTAAAAGAATTTGAAGATGAGGAGTTAATTGAAGAAACATATGATGATTCAGAGTACGATGATTATTTCTCTGAATACGACGATGATGAATATTATTCAGGTTAATACTATATGAAAAAAGTTCCTATTAGAAAATGTCTTGCTACTCATCAATGCTACCCTAAAGAAGATCTATTTAGAGTTGTTAACTCTATTAGTGAGGGTGTAGTTTTAGATATGACTGGAAGATTAAATGGAAGAGGAGCTTATGTTCATAAAGATTTACTTGCAATTGAAAAAGCAAGAAAAACTAAATGTTTAGATCGTGCACTCAACGTTAAAGTACCAGATGAAGTGTATGATCGTATGATCGTTTTCTTAAAAATGAAGTGAGAATAGGAGGGATTTTGATGAAAAACACGAAAGAAAAAGTTAATGCTGTTCAAAGAGAATCTAACTTTAAAAGTAATAAACAATCCTCTAAAGATGTTAACAAAGTTAGCAATGGAGTTTTTGTATTCACAAAATCCTTGACTGTCGGAGAACTTGCTAAAGAATTAAATGTTAACTCTAGTGACATCATTAAAAAATTATTTTTACAAAAAAAGTTAGTGACAATTAATCAATATCTTGATGATGATACGATTGGGGAGATCTGTCTTGAATTTGGATTTGATTTTAAAAAAGAAGATATCATCAATGCAGAAGATTTTGAAAAATTAGAATTTAATGATGATGCAAAAGATCTCCTACCACGACCACCAGTTGTCACTGTTATGGGACATGTTGATCATGGAAAAACAACATTAATTGATTCGATTAGAAAATCTAATCTAGTAGCTAGTGAATTTGGTGGAATATCTCAAGAAATTGGTGCTTATCAAAAAACATATAAGAATCAAAAAATCACATTTATTGATACTCCAGGACATGAAGCTTTCTCTCAAATGAGATCAAGAGGAGCATCGGTCACTGATATTGTTGTTTTAATTGTTGCAGCAGATGATGGAGTGATGCCTCAAACAATTGAGGCAATAGATCATGCTAAAGCTGCTAATGTGCCAATCATTGTTGCAGTCAATAAAATGGATCTTCAAACCGCTAATCCTGATAGAGTTTTAAATCAATTATTAGAACATGATATTGTCGTTGATAAGTTTGGTGGAGATGTCTTGGTGTGTGAAATTTCTGCAAAACAAAATACTGGAATTGATAAACTATTAGACATAATTCTTTTCCTAGCAGAGATGCAAGAATTGAAGGCAAATCCAAAACGATATGCTAGTGGAACAGTATTAGAAGCTGAACTTGATAAAGGAGGAGGACCAAAGGCTACACTTTTGGTACAAAATGGGACATTATATTCAAGTGATTATGTTGTCGTTGGAACAACATATGGAAAGGTTAGAAGAATGACTGATGAAAATAATGTCACATTAAAAGAAGCCACTCCTTCAACGCCAGTCAGTGTCATTGGATTAAGCGAAGTTCCACTTGCAGGAGATCGTTTTATGGCATTTCCTACAGAAAAAGAGGCTAAAGACATCGCTGAAAAAAGAAAAAATAGAAAAATTGAAGAAGAAAGAAATAAGAGTGGAAAAATTAAATCACTTGATGAGCTATACAACAAGATTCAAGAAGGACAACTTGTTCAAATTAATTTAATTATCAAAGGAGATAGCGTAGGAACAGCAGAAGCTGTTAAAACATCTGTTGAAAAATTAAATAATGATCAAGTAAAGATCAATATTATTCGATCAGCAACTGGAGCTATCACCGAATCTGATATTTTACTTGCAGCAGCAAGTGATGCAATCATTTATGGATTCAATATCCGTCCATCCGCATTTATTAGAAAGAAAGCTGAAGAAGAAAAAGTTGAGATAAGAACTCATCGTATAATTTATGCTCTAACAGAAGAAGTTCAAAATGCCATTAAAGGTAAAATGAAAAAAGAAGAAGTTGAACAAGTAGTTGGTGAGGCAGAGGTTAGAAATGTATTTAAGATTTCCAAAGTTGGTTCAATTGCTGGATGTATGGTTAGAGATGGTTCTATATTTAACAATTCAAGCATTCGTATATTAAGAGATGGCGCCGTCATATATGAAGGGAAAATTGAATCGCTCAAACGATTTAAAGATGATGCAAGAGAAGTTAAATCAGGATTTGAATGTGGAATTAAAATTGAGAATTTTAATGATATACATGAAGGCGACTTAATTGAAGCTTATAAGATGGTTGAAAAAGATTAATTTATGTCAAATCGTCAAGGCAGAATAAAAGCAGTTATTGAAAAAGATGTTCGAGACATCATTATTGAGATATCTAAGGATTATA
The DNA here is from genome assembly GCA_964548325.1 of uncultured Staphylococcaceae bacterium. Taxonomy (GTDB): domain Bacteria; phylum Bacillota_I; class Bacilli_A; order RFN20; family CAG-826; genus Onthovivens. The sequence goes on along the minus strand of CAZJPX010000015.1, from coordinate 3,551 downwards.
ATCTTGGTTTTTTAACTGTCTCAAATGTTGAAGTAAGTGATGATTACAATTATGTAAAAGTATTTGTTTCTTTTTACCAAAACGAATTAAGCAATTTTGAAAAATTAGAAAAAAAAGTTGGTTTAATTAAAAAAGAGCTATCTCATAAATTATCATTAAGAAGAGCTCCTAATATTCAAATTATTTTAGATAGAAGTTTTACATATAAAAGTAAGATCGAAAAAATATTAGACGAAGAAAGCAAACAATTAGAGCAAATGAAAAGAAAAGATAATAACGATTCATTAAAAGATTAATTAGTTTTTAATGAATGAATTATATGGATTGGATTAGTAGAATTGGCGTATTTTCTACCTAAAACCTTGCTAAAACCGATTTTTTTCAAAAAATCTTTTTTATTTGAGGAGATATATAAAGTGAATGGATTTATCTTTTGATAAAGGTCATAATAGAAAGAAAAAATGAATTTTTCAAATCGATCATAGTCTAAATATTTATAAGAAACTATCTCATAATTCTTATCTTTAATAGATAAAGTTATAACAGCATCTAAGTTGTTTTTAGAATTATATAAACCAAAATATGATATATCAGATTGCATATATTTGCTTATGTTATATTCAACAGATTTCTTTGAAGATTCTTTAAATTTAATTGATTTAATGAAATCTTCTACATTGATAATCTTTTTATAATAATACTTATTTAGATTCAATACTTTATATTGAAAATCATCATAAAATAAATCGATTTGTTCATAGTTTTGAGTCATTCTTAAAAAACTTGATTTACTTTCTGGATATTGCTTATAGATATCATTAAGTAATGTTTTTATATCTTCTCTTTTTGTACATCCATCAGCTGGACAACTTGATGGAGTGATGGGTATCTCGCATTCTCTAACAGCCCTTATAATATCTGATTCTCTACATAAAATTAAAGGTCTAATAAACGTGATGTTTTCTCGCGATAAAAGCATCTTTGGAGAAAATGTTGCAATACGTCCTCCATATATTTCATTTAAGAATAATGTTTCAATTGCATCATCTCCATGATGAGCAAAGGCAACTTTGTTACATTTAAATAATTTAGCTGATTTTATTATGCTTGCCTTCTTCATCTTTGAACAAATTGAACAAGGAAGGTGTGGCAATTTTTGTTTTTCTTTTTGTATTTCTAATATTGGATATACCTGCTTAGCATCGACAATTTCAAAATTTAAGCCAAGATTTGCAGCAAATTTAGAAATTTTAGAGGGATTAAAATCAGGAAATCCTAAATCAATTGTGAATGGAATTATATTAAAATTAATCTTGGAATATTGTTTATACAAAGAAAGTGCATAAAGAAGAAGCATACTATCTTTTCCTCCGCTTACACCAATTGCAATAGTGTCTTTGCTATTAATTAGATTGTATGCATTGTCAGCTTTTCTTATTGAAGAGAGTATTAACCTAATTGCTTTCATAATCGGCTATATAATTTTATCACACTTAAATAGATGTTTTCTTTTTATAAAGCGCTTTCAATCTTTTAATTTGAAGATGATTTAATATAATAAATTCATGGAAACGTATTTCATAAAAGAAATTGATGATTTGAATTTAAATCTTAATCAATCATCTTTAATTTTGGGTAATTTTGATGGAGTACATATCGGTCATACGCAACTCATAACTTTTGCTAAATCGATGTGTGAAAATGAGAAGCTAGTTGTTATAACTTTTGATAAAAGTTTAAAAAACAGTAACCATTCAACCTATTTGACCGATATAAAAACTAAAGAAGAAATATTTAAGCATCTAGGCGTAGATGTTCTATTGGTTTTTATTACAGATCAAAATCTTAAGGCGATGACTTATGATTCGTTTATAAAAAACATATTGAAGAAAATAGATCCTCTTAAAATATTTTGTGGACCAGATTTTAGATATGGAAATAAGGCAGAAGGTACGATTGAAGAACTAAAAAAGAATTTTAAAAATGTGTATGTATTAAATAATGTGATCACTTTTGATGAGATGAAAATTTCTTCATCGATCATTAAAAAACATATCGCCAGTGGAAACATCCATCTTGCTAACCAAATGTTAGGAAGACCATATCTTATTAAAGGAATAGTGGTAAAGGGAAAAGGCAACGGAAAGAAAATTGGTTTTCCAACTATCAATTTAAAATTAGAGTTCAATTATACTATTCCAAACAATGGAGTTTATGTTTCTAAAACAATAATTGATGGAAACACATATTTTTCAATATCAAGTATTGGCACTCATCCAACAATTGATGAAATAAAAGAAAGTATAGTAGAAACACATCTACTAGATTTTGATGAAGATGTTTATGGAAAAGAAGTTTCAGTAATATTTTTTAAAAAGATTAGAGAAGAGATTAAGTTTAATTCCATCGATCAATTGGTCGAACAAATCAAAGGCGATATCAAAAAAGCTAATCAATATTTCATGTATGAAAACTGAACAACTGAGTATTGATTACATATCACATTACTGCTAGAATTATGTTCAGTCATCTTTCCACGATAATCGAAGACCCAACGATCATTGTAGAACTTGACATCGATTAATATAAATAGGAGGGTAAAAAATGTCTTTAAGTAAGGAAACTAAAGCCAAGGTCGTCAAAAAATATGGCGGAAATTCTAAAAACACTGGTTCAATTGAGGTTCAAGTTGCTCTTACCACTGAAAGAATCAAAGAGTTAACAGAGCATCTTAAAGCAAATCATAAGGATCATGTTGCAAGAAGAGGTTTACTTGTTCTTGTTGGAAAAAGAAAATCATTACTCCGCTACCTTGAACGAACCGATCGCGATAGATATCTTAAACTTATCTCTGATTTGAAATTAAGAAAATAAGAAAAAATAAACTCTCTACCAAAGAGAGTTTTTTAAATTTATGGAAAAAGCATTAAGTTCCTTAAAAAAATATAAAGTTCAATGTATATTAGGTCCACTTTTTAAAATTATTGAAGTGGTATTTGAACTAATTACTCCTTTCATCATGCGTCATATCATCAACGATATCATAGATGGAGTAATCGAGAGTGGAAATTATATCGATGTCATTATACCTGTCTTAATAATTTTGCTTTTTGCTGTTCTTGGATTTGTATCAGCTTCTATTTGTCAATATTTTGCTTCCATTGCAACATGGGGTGTAGGAGAAGATGTCCGCAATAGATTATTTAAAAAGATCTTCTCTCTTGATAACGACCAAATTGGAAAACTTGGCAAGTCTAATTTGATAACAGTTGTCAATAATGACGTGATGAAACTTCAAGATGGTGTCTCAATGGCAATTAGACTTGCCTTAAGAGCACCAACTTTGGTGATTGGTGCTCTTATTGCATCTTTTATTTTAAGTTGGCAGATAGCCTTAATCTTTCTATGTCTTATTCCTATAATGCTAATTGTGTATTTTGTTGTTTTAAGATTATCAAGTAAAAGCATATTAAAAGTACAAGAGAAAACTGATAATATTACTCAAATTAGTGAAGATGCTTTAATTGGAATGAGAATTATTAAAGGATCAA
>CAZJPX010000014.1:0-16425 GCA_964548325.1 uncultured Staphylococcaceae bacterium | reverse complement strand
AAGATGGATATGGAAGGTAGTGTCGGTTGATGAAAAAGAATAATACCTATGACATCATCGTAGTAGGTGGAGGACATGCTGGATGTGAAGCATCCATTGCATCTGCTAAACTTAAAGCAAAAACCCTTCTAATCTCTCTTAATTTTAAAAAAATTGCAAATATGCCTTGTAACCCTTCAATTGGAGGTAGTGCTAAAGGAATTGTTGTTAGAGAAATCGATGCACTCGGTGGAGTGATGGGGATATGTGCAGATCATAAATACCTTCAAATGAAGATGTTAAACACCAATAAAGGTCCAGGAGTACAATGTCTTAGATCTCAATCTGATAAATTGATATATCCTTCATACATGCAAGAGATAATAAAGAACACTAAAAACTTGGATTTCTATGAAGGAGAGGTAGTAGAAGTACTCCATGATGAAAAAAATATAAAAGGAGTCAAATTAAAAGATGACTCTATCTTTTATGCTAAAGCAATAATTTTAGCAACTGGCACCTACATGAATAGTAAAATCCTTGTTGGCCATTCAAAAAAAAGCGGAGGACCAGATGGAGAGAAAGCATCTATAGGTCTATCTAATATGTTAAAGAAAATGGGTATAAAAATGATTAGACTTAAAACTGGTACTCCGCAACGAATCGCTAAAGAAACGATTGATTTTTCAAAAGCTGAGATAGAGAAAGGGAATGTTGAAGATCAAGGGTTTTCATACACTACAAAAGAGTTTTTAAAAATAAAAGATCAACTGCCATGCCATCTTATATACACCACACCGAAGACTCATGAGATTATCAAAGAACATCTTTTAGATAGTGCGATGTATGGAGGAGAGGTGAAAGGAGTTGGCCCAAGATATTGTCCTTCAATAGAAGATAAGATTGTTAGATTTTTTGATAAACCAAGACATCAATTGTTTTTAGAACCAGAAAGCTATTCAAATAATTCAATTTATCTTCAAGGATTTTCTACTTCGATGCCTCATGATGTTCAAGAATTGATGGTTCATTCACTTCCAGGACTTGAAAAAGCTAGGATTTTAAAATATGCGTATGCCATCGAATATGATTCGGTGGATGAATTTCAATTTGATGCATCATTGATGATTAAAAAATGGCCTGGTTTATTTATTGCTGGTCAAATATGTGGAACAAGTGGATATGAAGAAGCAGCAGGGCTTGGTTTAATGGCTGGTATTAATGCATATCGATATATAAAAAAATTATCACCTTTCATTTTAAAACGAGATGAAGCATATATAGGTGTGATGATTGATGATTTAGTGACAAAAGGAACAAAAGAGCCATATCGATTATTATCTAGTAGAGCAGAATATAGATTACTTCTTAGAAGTGATAATGCTGATTTAAGATTGACAGAATATGGTCATCAGATTGGTTTGATTGATGAAGATAGATATAAAGAATTTTTAAAGAAGAAAACAACTTTAGAAAAACTAATCAATTTATTAGATAAAGAATATTTAGGTGAGACATCTTCAATCAATGAACATTTACCAAAATTAGGATTTGAAAAATTAAAAAGCGGTACTTCTGCAAAGAATTTATTAAAAAGGAACGGAATAACTTACGCTTTTTTAAAACAATTTTTAGATATTCCAAAAGATTTAGAACTAGATCATTTAGGTGAATTAGAATTAGAAATTATGATTAAATATGAAGGATATATTGATGCTGAAAAACGTGAAGTTTTAAAATTTAGAAAGCTAGAAAACATAAAATTAAGTAAAGACATCGATTATCTTCATATGGATGGTCTTGCATTAGAAGCTAGACAAAAACTAGATGCAATAAAACCAGATAACATCGGTCAAGCATCACGTATAAGTGGAGTGAATCCAACTGATATAAATTCATTGGTCTTAAACTTAAAAAAGAATCGATATTATGGAAATTGAAACTATCAAAGCAAATGATAAATTGAAAAGATTTATGGATTTAGTTATTGAACATAACAAATCTATGAACCTAACAGCAATCACATCTATAAAAGAATTTTATGATAAACATTTTTATGATTCTTTATATGTCGATAATTTTTTAGATTTAAAAAATAAGAAAATTATGGATTTAGGGAGTGGTGCTGGATTTCCAGGAATCCCACTTGCAATATGTTATCCAAAGACAAAATTTTATTTGGTTGAACCAATAAAAAAAAGATGTAATTTTTTAGAATTAGTAGTAAAAAAATTAGATTTAAAAAATGTAATTATACTTAATTCAAGAGTTGAAAATTTAGATAATGAATATCATAATTTTTTTGACTATGTTATATCACGAGCGGTCGCAAAAACAAATATTTTACTTGAGATTTGCGCAATTTATACCAAAATTAAAGGGAAAATTATACTTTATAAAGGTTTAAAATATAAAGAGGAAATTGATGAAGCAAAGAATACATTTGATGTTTTAAAATTGAAACTTATAAAGGTAGAAAAAAGCATTCTTCCATTTTCAAAAGAAAGCAGATTCTATATAATCATTTCTAAGGATATGGAAACTCCTTCTTTATATCCAAGGCCATATTCTAAAGTAGTAAAGAAGCCATTGTAGAGATGAAAATTATAGCTGTCGCCAATCAAAAAGGTGGAGTAGGAAAAACAACCACCGCTATCAATATTGCAGCTGGCTTAGAACTAGCGCATAAAAAAGTTCTTTTGATTGACCTCGATCCACAAGGAAACTCATCTACTGGTCTTGGAGTTGATATTACTCTTTTAACTAAGACGGTATTTGATGCTTTAATACTTGATACTGATGTTAATAAAATAATTAGAAAAACATTGATGCGAAATTTAGATCTATTACCTGCAAATTTAAAGTTATCAAATTTAGAAAGTGAAATTGCTCAAATCAGTAAAACACCATTTTTCATCTTGAAAAATTGTATCGCTCAAATTAAGAAACAGTATGATTATGTATTAATTGATTGTCCACCATCTCTTGGTATTTTATGTATCAACGCTTTAACTGCAGCAAATACTGTACTAATACCAGTTCAATGTGAGTACTTCGCTCTTGAAGGATTGGCTCAAATTTTAAGTATAATTAGACAAGTACAACAATCTCATAATCCTAAACTTCAAATAGAAGGATTCTTACTTACAATGTTTGAAAGTAGAAGCAAACTTGCACTTGAGATTAGAGATGAAGTGAGATCATTATTTAAAGAAGAAACTTTTGTTAATGAAATACCTCGAAATATATCAATTAGTGAAGCATCAGCAAAAGGTTTACCAGGTGTCTTATATCGTCCAAGTAGTGCTGGATCAATAGCTTACATCAATGTTTGCAAAGAGATAATATCCAATGAAAAAAGATAATTTAATGAATGACAAAATTAAAACATTAGTTGATAGATATTCTAAGATAGATGTTATCTCTAATATTGAAAAAAATTATTCTAATGAGAGCATTAGATATGTAAACATTGAAAATATTAAAGATAACCGATACTTAAAAGATGTTTTAATTCCAACTAATGAAATAAATACTCTTGTTAAATCTATCAACGAAAATAATTTATATACTCCTTTAATTGTTAGAAGTATAGAACACAATAAACATGAAATTATTTTAGGTAGAAAAAGATTTTTAGCTGCTAAAAAAGCTAATTTAAAAACAATTCCTGTGATTGTTAATGAATATACCGATGAAGAAGTATTATTTGCTCTTCTTGCTGATACAAAAGATCGAAAACATGTCTCAGCATATGAGACAGCAATCATCTTAAATAAGCTTAAAACTGAATATGATTGTTCAAATAAGATTCTTGCTGAATTCCTCGAACAATCTGAATCTCAAATCTCAAATTTAATTGCTTTACTTAAACTACCTAAACATATTCTTGATGATCTATCTTTAGAAAATATCGGTTATGGTCATGCTCGATGTCTAGCATACTTAGAAGATGAAAATGAAATAAAAGCTTTATATGAAAAAATAAAAACTGATGATTTAAGTGTTAGAGAAACTGAACAAATTATCGCAAATAAATTAAAAACAAACGTCAACAGCAAAGTTTTTGTCTCAAATAATGAGATAAAAATTAAGTTTGATAATGAAAAAGAAAAAGAAGAATTAATAGAATTAATTTCAAACTACTTTAAAAATAAACAATAAGATATATAATTATTTTAACTTCAGGGACAGGTGAAATTCCTTACTGGTGGTATACCCCACGAAATTAACTTTAAAAGTTAATTGAATTAGTTAGATTCTAATGGCAACAGTTACAGTCTGGATGAAAGAAGTACGTTTTTCCTGAAGACCTTAATATCGTTGGAGGTCTTTTTTAATGGGCAGCAAAACCAATCAACTTAAATTAATTAAAATCATAGCAAGCAGTGCAATCTTTGGTGCACTTGCTATTATTCTATATTGTTTTCCAGCCTTTCAGTTTAGTCTACCATTCACACCTACATTTTTAAAACTACATTTTGATGAGATACCTATATTTATTGCAGGTTTTGCATATGGACCAATTCCTGCTTCAATAATAATAGTTTTAAAATTTTTATTTAAACTGATAACTGATATTCCAGAAACTGCAGGAATAGGTGCGACAGCAGATTTAATATATTCTTTTGCTTTCATTCTTCCTGCTATTCTAATCTATACTAAGAAAAGAAATATGAAAGGGTTGTTAATTGGATTATCTGTTGGATTATTTTCTCAATTGTTATTCTCATGTGTGATTGGGTTATATACAATATTTCCACTCTATGGATTATATTATGGAGCTACATCATATAATGGAGCAATGGAATGGATCGGCAGCTTGTTTGGTGCTATCGATTCGAGTATAACAACTGCTGCCGATCCAAAAGTAATATATGAATTTCTTATTCCATTTAATTTGATTAAGAATGCTGTTGTAATTGTTGCAACTCTTCTAATGTATAAACCACTTAAAATATTTATTGATAAGAATTCTAATACAAATGAAATTAAAGAAGATGAAGTTGAAGACAAACAAATTTAATAAATCATTAATTAATAATGTATCTTCTTTTTGATATACTTATACGAAAGGCAAAAGCAATTAGTTTATGAGCAAGAATAAAAAGAATATATCGATTGCAATAGATGGCCCATCGGCCAGTGGTAAATCCACTATTGCAAAAATTTTAGCTAAGAAATTAAATTACATTTATATCGATACCGGAGCGATGTATCGTGCTTTTACTCTTGCTTGTTTAAATGAAGGAATCGATTGTGAAGATGAAAGAGCTTGTTGCTCATTGATAGGAAAAATAAAAATAGGTTTTAATAAGCAAAATCATATTACATTAAATAACAAAGATGTCGAATCACGAATTAGACAAAATGATGTTGCCGACAACGTTTCATATATCGCTTCTTATAAAGACATAAGAGTTGAACTTGTTAAGCAACAGCGTGAACTTGCAAAAAATAATTCTGTCATCATGGATGGAAGAGATATTGGAACATATGTCTTAGAAGATGCTGATATTAAATTCTTTCAAATCGCTGATGTAGGTGAGAGAGCTAAAAGAAGATATTTAGAAAATTTAGAAAAGAATATATCTACTACTTATGAAGAATGTTTAGAGAATCTTAAAAAAAGAGATTATATCGATTCACATCGTGAATTTTGTCCTTTAAGACCAGCTAAAGATAGTATTGAAGTTGATACTACTGATTTATCAATTGAAGAGGTTACTGAACTATTGTTAAAAATACTTAAAGATAAAGGAATCATATAAAATATGTCTAATAATTTAGTAGCCATAGTTGGTGCCCCAAGTGTAGGTAAATCAACTATTTTCAATAGAATAATCGGAGAGAGGAAATCGATTATTGAAACTCAAAGAGGAGTGACTCGTGATCGAATATATGGAAAAGCAGAATGGCTTACTGTTAATTTTAATTGTGTTGATACTGGGGGAATAGAATTAGAAAATAGACCATTCCAAGAACAGATTAGAATGCAAGCTGAGATTGCAATTGATGAGGCTGATGTTATTGTTTTGGTGGTTGATGGAAAAATAGGTATGACTGATGATGATAAATTAGTATCATCAATTCTATATAAATCTAAAAAACCAGTAATTGTTGCTGTTAATAAAATTGATAGTGGAGAACAAAAAAACAATATCTATGAATTCTATGCTTTAGGACTTGGTGATCCTCTAGCTGTCAGTGGAGTACATGGGATAGGAATAGGTGATCTACTAGATGAGATAGTTAAAAGATTAAAAAAGGATCAAATAAAAAAAGAAGAAACTGATGAAATTACATTCTCAATTATTGGAAGACCAAATGTAGGTAAATCTAGTTTATGTAATGCACTTTTAAAAGAAGATAGAGTGATTGTTTCAAATATTTCTGGTACAACTCGAGATGCAATCGATACACATATTAAATATAACGATAAGAAGTATTGCATTATAGATACGGCTGGTCTTAAAAAACGTGGAAAGATATATGAAGCAATTGATAAGTATGCTGCTATTAGAAGTTTAAATGCGATTGAAAATTCAGATGTTGCAGTGCTTGTAATTGATGGAGAAGATGGCATTAAAGAACAAGATAAACATGTCGTTGGATATGCTCTTGATCAATATAAAGCAATAATCATCGTTGTTAATAAATGGGATCTAGTTGAAAAAGATACATACACTATGAATAACTTCACAAAAGAGATTAGATCACATTTTAAATTCTTAGATTACGTACCAATTCTTTTTGTATCTGCTTTAAAAGGTACAAGAGTTAATAAATTATTTGAACTGATTGAAGAAGTTTATAATTCATATACTATGAAGATAAAAACATCTTCTATAAATATGGTTATTCAAGATGCACAACTGATGAATGAGTCACCTGATTTTAATGGAGGTAGATTAAAGATATATTTTGCAGAACAGGTAGGCAGTAAACCTTTAACTATAGCTTTATTTTGTAATGATCCTAACTTTGCTCATTTTTCATATTTAAGATATATTGAAAACAAGGTTAGAGAATCTTTTAATATTATCGGTGCTCCACTTAAAATAGTATTGAGGAAAAGAAAGTAATGAAGTATGGAATATTAGGTGCAGGTGAAATGGGGCTTGCACTTGCAAATATATTAAGTGATAACAAAAAAAATGTTTTAATATATAACATTGATCCTGAAGGTAGTGAATATTTTAATAAGCATCATAAGTCCTTAAATCGACTAGAAGGAATTGTTTTTGATTCATCTATTAGATCTACATCGTCTTTAGAAGAGACAGTTAAAAACTCTGATATTTTAGTTGTAGCTGTGCCTTCTAAAAATGTTGAAGAAGTAATTAGGGAAGTTAATAAATATTTAGATCATAAAGTATTAATTGTGAATGCTGCTAAAGGATTAGATATTGAAACTAAAAAAGGAATGCAACAATTAATATATGAAACTATTAATAAAAAATATCTAAAAGGAATTGTATCTTTACTTGGACCTGGATTTGCAAAAGAGATAGTTGAAAGAAATATAACTTTAATTTGTGCGGTTAGTAAAGATGAAGAGTTAGCTAAAATTGTTCAAAAAGATTTCTCTAATGAGTATTTTAGAGTGTACTATTTAAATGACGTAATCGGCGCAGAACTCGGCTCTTCTTTAAAAAATGTTATCGCAATTGCTAGTGGAATCCTTGCAGGACTTGGATATGGTGAAGATTCAAAGGCAGCAATTATTACTCGAGGTCTAATTGAGATAAGAAAGGTTGGTGCTATATTTAATGCAAATAATGAAACTTTCTTTGGTTTAACAGGAGTTGGAGATTTAATTCTTACTTGTAATTCGTTAAAATCGAGGAATTATACTTTTGGATTTAGCATTGGAAAAGCAGATGATGCCAAAGAAATAATTAATAAAAACACCGCTACAATCGAAGGTTACTACACTTTAAAGGCGATAAAATCGATAATTGATGAAAAAAAATTAGATTTACCTATCATCAATGGCTTATACAAAGTTATATATGAATTCAATAAACCTTCTATTGTTATCAATGAGATTATGAAAAGGCCTTTAAAATCTGAAAATCTTGCAAATCTTTAATTTTTTTATCACAAAAATCAATATTGCTAATATTTAACTAATCTTTTTAAAAAGAAAACAAATTTTTCTTTTTTAAATGACGCTTATGTTTTTTATATGTATCGATTTTATCGAATAAATTTTAAATTTTTTTGTTTACTTTTTTAAAATTTCTATTTATTATTTCTCTAGAAAGAACTTTTTGTTTTAAAAAAGGAGGAATGTTTTATGACAAAAGTCGAATTAGTTAGAGAAGTTTGCGCTGTTTGTGGTGATTTAAGACAAGGTCAAGTAGAAGCAGTTGTTAGTGCTACTTTTGAAAAAATCACAGAAGCATTAGCAAACGGTGAAGAAGTTAAAATTAAAGATTTTGGAAACTTTGTTGTTAAAACAAAAGCTGAAAGAACCGGAACCAACCCAGGTACTGGTGCAAAAATCGTTATTCCTGCTTCTAAAGTTGTTAAATTCAAGGTCAGTAAAGCACTTAAAGAAGAAGTTAAATAAGCAATTTAATTTTAACTAAAGTGATAAGAGTATCTATCTTTGAATAGATACTTTTTTGCTACTATAATCTAATTATGTCTAATTATTTTTTTGATGAACTAAAGAAAAAATTGAATAAACATAAGTTTAGACTTTATATGATTGGTTCTGCCAGTCGTGATTATATTTTAGGAAGAGAAATTAATGATTACGATTTTGTAACTGATGCAACACCAGATGAGATTTCTAAATTTTTAGATGTAGATTTAACATTTGCTCAATATGGTGTTGTGAGGTTTAAGTTTGAAAAATATACTGCCGACATTGTAACTTTAAGAAAAGAAAATAAATACTTAGATCAAAGGCATCCTACTACAATAGAATTTGTTAAAGATATTGAAATTGATTATAAAAGAAGAGATTTCACAATAAACGCTATTTATATTGATGAAAACTATAAAATAATTGATCCTGCAAATGGTGTCGAAGATCTTAATAACAAAGTATTGAGGATGATTGGTGATCCTTATTTTCGTATAAAAGAAGATCCATTAAGAATTTTAAGGGCAGATAGATTTAAATATGAGTATAATTTAAAGGTAGATCCTAAATTAAATGAAGCTATTGAAGCAAATCGTCATTTGCTATCTAGGCTACAACCAAATAAAATTAAGGAAGAACTAAAAAAAATTGATAAGTTCAAATTAGGAGGAGAGAAAAATAAATGATTAAATACGAAGCAAATGCAGTTAATTTTTCTTATTTATTACTCGAGTATTATAAGCTACTTAACTTAACAGAAAACGAAGTAGTTGTTATTTTAATGATTGATCATTTATTGACTTCGCAAAATGAATTTATAACTACCGATTTATTAACTTTAAAAATGCAACTAAGTGAATCTGATATCGATAACGCTATGGCTAGTTTGCTCACTAAGAAACATATTGAATATTTAACTGAAAACGATAAAGTTATTTTATCAATTGAACCTATCAAGAAAACCTTGTATAGCCATTTCCAAAGAAGTATCTTTTCAGAACAAGAATTATCACATAATGAAGAAAAAGAAAGATTAAGAAGCAAGATATATATTCTACTTGAAAAAGAATTTAGCAGAGCACTTTCTCCTCTTGAACATAATCATGTCGATCAATGGATAAGAGATGAGGTTGATGAAGATATAATTGTGAATTCAATCAAAGATGCTGTCTTTCAAGGAAAATTCTCTATCACCTACATTGATAGATTAATCTTAAGAAAAATAAACGAAAAAGATGGTTAATGAATAATAAGATAAACAATATTCAAGAGTATTTTGATGAGCTTCTACCTGATGCTCATTGTGAATTAGATTATTTCAATGATTATTCATTGTTGATTGCAATAATGTTATCTGCTCAAACAACTGATGCAAAAGTGAATAAAGTAACACCAATTCTTTTTTCTAAATATAAATCTTTAAAAGAATTAAGTTTGGCTTCAACTACTGACATCGAAGAAATATTAAGACCCCTAGGTATGTTTCATAATAAAGCAATTAATGTCATATCAATAGCTAATGATTTATTAGATAAATTTAATGGAATAGTACCTAGAGACAAACAAAATCTAACATCTATGAAAGGAGTTGGAATTAAAACTGCTAATGTTTTTCGAGCAGAATATTTAAAAATTCCTGAATTTCCTGTCGATACCCATGTAAAACGAGTATCAAATCGTTTAGGTCTTAGTAATAGTGAAGATGTAAATAGAATTGAAGAAGATTTAAAAAATATCTTTGATGAAAATAGATGGATAAAACTACATCATCAACTTATACATTTTGGTAGATACCACTGTAAAGCTATTTCTCCATCTTGTAAGAGTTGTAAATTAAAACAATATTGCAACTACTTTAAGGGTTAATGTATTTATCTACAATATTTATATAATTTAGAGGTACTTTTATACCTACCTCTATCTCATATCCAAATTTTTCAAAATATGAAAAAGGTATAGAAGATCTATTAAAAGTTTTAAGAAACTTTAAATATTCATTAACAAACAATACAAATATTCTATTTCTAGAATTAAATAGAACTATAAAAAAAGCTATTCCACCTTGGCTATTTACATCAATCAAATGATCTATTTGATATGAGTGGATATTTTTAAGTGGAAATGATTTATTTAAATTAGTGCTTTTGGCTTCAAAGTCTATGTATCTACCTTTATAAACTCCATAATAATCTGTAGTTGAATGTTTTTCAAAATAAGCTTTCGTTATCTCTTTTGTATTTTTTGTTGTTGCAACTACCTTTATTGGAGTAGGTCTTTTAAAAATTAAAGCGATGTTATTATTTTTGTAATATGTATTTGTAAGATTTATTAATTCTTCTAATAAACAACCTCTGTTTTTATATATGAATGGATTGTTATAAATAGCTAAACTCGATTCAATATTTTTTAAATGCAGTTAAATTTCCTCCTCTATATATTTTTTAAGTGTATTTAAATCGACAGATTTACCTTGTTCAATATCCTTTAAAAGTTTTTGAATTGATGAAGGATATTTCTGATAATTTATTAATCCTTTTAAATATTGTTCTCGAACAATTCCTTTTTCTTTCAAGAATGCCTTATATAGTTGCATTAGATTAAATGCATCAGCTGATGGATCATGTATTTGACCATATGGAGTAATGTTAAATATTTTTAAAGCATCTTGTAATGAGAATATTTCATTCTTTGCTCTTTTAATAAAATTTTGGAAAATTTGTACAAAATCGATGTAATTTGCACGAATTTTTAAAAAAAACTCATCATTTTGTAAATTATTTATTTCAACTGTATTTCTTAATAATCGATGGTCAAATGAACCATAAGATAAAAATTTAATTTGATTTAAACTTTTTCCAACATACTTTTCAAATTTTTTAAAAGCGTCTACAAACGAGATACCTTCTTTATTTAATAACTCATTAGAAATCTGAGTTAATTGTTCAACTATATCTCCAATCTTTCCTTTAGCTTTAACATAAACTCTAAAAGGTTTATGTGTTTTTAATATTTGATATTTATTATCTAGTTCTGCTTTTATAGCACCGATTGCAATAATTTCTTGAGTAAACTGTGTTCCTTCTAAGTCAAAGAAAACAATTGTCTTTGCACCTTTCAAATATTTATTTAAATATTTCATAAGTTATCAAATTGTTTTAAGAAATCGCGTGTAATACTATGATTTAAATTAATTATTAGATCTGAGATATTAGTTAATTGCTCAAGTCGATCTTCGACAATCATATTAACAATCATTCCAAGAGTCCCATGAATTATGTAAAGAGAAATATCTCTAACTTTTTCTGTTGGAATTGTTGGATAATTTTTAGAGAATTCATTTTCAAATCTTAATGCAGTATATGTAATCAAGTTTTTTAAAAGTTTAGAAGTAGTAAATTCTTTAATAATGGTTTTAACTATTATTTTGTTTTGAACAACAAATTCCATTAACTCTACAAAAAAAGATCCATCAACGGAGAATATATCTTTTGTTTCTAATCTTTCGACAATGTTTTGATAAAAATCATTTTGTAATGCCTCATATGCTTGTTCAATGTTTTCAAAATGATTGTAGAAAGTACCTCTATTAACTTGCGCTAATTCGCATACTTCTTTAACTGTTATATCTCTTAATTCATTTGTTTTTAATAATTCAATAAGTGCATCTTTAATCACTTTTCTTGAAAATTTTATTCGTAAATCATTTGGGTTCTTCATATAAAAAATCACCTGCTCCCTACTTATTGAGTAAATAATAACATAAATTGAGAAGATTAGAATCATTTTTTTTAAACAAATGTTGACTTTTTAAACAACTGTCGTATTATAAACATATATAAGTAAAAATCTAATTGAAGGCAATCTAGTTAATGGGGAGGTGAAATTATGAGTAAACGTCAAACCGTCGTTGAAGCAAAAAATTTAAAGAAAATTTACACGGTTGGTTATCATCAAATTCATGCTCTTGATGGACTATCATTTGAAGCTGATGAAGGTGAGTTAGTCATCATTCTAGGACAAAGTGGAGCTGGAAAGACCACTCTTTTAAATATCATTGGTGGAATGGATCAAGCAACTACTGGGAAGCTTATTGTTGGTGGTGTTGATATATCCAAATATAATCGCAAACAACTCACTAAATATCGAAGAAATTATGTCGGTTTTATTTTCCAATTTTATAACTTAATGCCTAATTTAACAGCTTTAGAGAATGTAGAGTTAGCAGTTGAATTATGTAAAGATGCTTTTAAACCATCTGATATTTTAAAGAAAGTTGGTCTAGGAAATCGTATGTATAATTTTCCTGGTCAATTGTCTGGTGGGGAACAACAAAGAGTATCAATCGCTAGGGCTGTAGCTAAGAATCCCAAAATCTTACTTTGTGATGAACCAACGGGCGCTCTAGATTATAAAACAGGTAAACAGATACTCTCTTTACTTCATAAGATGTGTAAAGAAGAGCATAAGACTGTAATCATTGTCACACATAATTCAGCTATTAAAGATATGGCTGATAAAGTCGTACATATAAGAAATGGTAAGGTTGAAGATGTTTATATTAATCCAAAACCTAAAAACATCGAGGAGATTGAGTGGTAATGATTTACTTTAAATCTATTTTGCGCTCAATGGCTAAGAATATAGGTAGATTAATATCTATTGTTTTTATTGTGTTTGTTGGAATCACTTGCTATGCAGGGTTAGGCACTTTATCTGCTGAACTAAACGCTTCATTTAATAATTATTATGAGAGTGTTAATTTATCAGATTTAAATATAAAGGACACAACTGAAGATGGATTTAGCGAAGATGATATATTGGAATTTGAAAATGATGAAGATATTGATGAAGTCGATGCCTTTACTTCCTTAGAATTTGATAATGATGGAGACAATACTCGTCTATATATATTCAATTCAGACAATCATGATTTAAACAATTTAACATTAATACAAGGTAGAACAATTTTAGATCCAACAAACGAAGTATATGTCGAACAATCTTCTGAAACTATTAAACACATTGAACTTGGTTCGACAATCTCAATTGATTTAACAGACACCTTTGATATGGAATCTGATTTCATCCTTGAATATACTGTAGTTGGTATAGTACAAAACCCATTAAACATCTCATTAGATGGTGACGTCGACCTAGTCAATCAAGAAACATTAGATGTGATGATATATAGTTATGACAATGAGATGAGTTCTACAATCTCTTATGAGATCTTTGGTCAAACTACTGAAATACAAATAAATTTGTACGACTATTTACCATATACAGATCTATACGTTAGATTTAAACATGAAGGAACAGTTGATTATTTCTCTAAATATTATGAAGACTTTATAAATGAAGAGGTTACTCGATTAGAAACAATCTTTAGTGATGAAGATTATGTTTATCTATCTCTTTATGAAAATAAAGGATACAACATAATCGTTTCATATAGTGAAAAAGTAAATCTTATTGCATTAGTTATTCCATTATTCTTTTTAGTTGTAACTGCACTGGTTGTTTTAACAACAATGACAAGAATGATAGATGAAGAGAGAGCTCAAATTGGATGTTGTTCATCCATTGGATTGTCTAATGGGATGATAACAATTAAATATGTTTTTATTTCTTGTTTATCTACCGTGCTTGGTGCAGCAATAGGAATGGTAATTGGTTTGTTTGGGTTAGCTTCTGTTATTTATCCAGGGTTTGAATCTTTGTTCTTCTTACCAGAAAGAGCATATTATTACCAAGTTCTACCAGGAATCATCGCATCATTAATTGTCGTATTATCAACAATTATCATTTCAATCTTTGCTGTTAGAAAAGAACTTAAGACAGAACCTGCTTTTCTTTTACTCCCTAAATCTCCAAAGAGTGGAAAGAAAATATTGCTTGAAAGAATTAAATTTCTTTGGAAACCAATTCCTTTTAGATTCAAATCATCACTTAGAAATATATTTAGAAATCCAAAGAACTTTTGGACGACTATGTTATCATGTGCTGGATCTACCATAATCGTATTTATTGGCTTTAGTCTCCTTGATGTCACTAATCATTCTACTGATATATACATTACAGGACTGATTGATTCTATGATACCGATCTCAATTATGATTATAGTCTTATCTTTAATCCTCACTGTTTTTGTTATTTACAATATAACAAACATGAATATAGGTGAGAGAGATAGAGAAATAGCTACGCTCCAAGTATTAGGTTATAAAGATAGAGAAGTGTGTATGTATATCTATAGAGAGATAGCTCTAACGGGTGCAGTTGGTATTTTTGTTGGTATACCATCTGGAGCAGGAGTTACCTATCTTCTTTTAAAGTATCTAGAGTATGGTTCTTTAAATGATGTTCAATGGTATACATATATATTAAGTGGAGCGCTTGTAGTTGTGTTTGTTTTAATAGTTGACCTATTATTAATTCCTAAAATTTTAAAAATAGATATGACATCATCTTTAAAGTCTGTTGATTAATGTTTTTTAATAAACAGCGCATTTTTGCGTAGTTTTCGATAAAAAATATCATGTTTTTATTTATATAATAATTTTATATAATCTTTCAAAGAGGTTTTTATTATGAATTTAACAAAGGAATTAAATGCAGCTATTGAGATAGGAAAACAAGCACGTGAAGTTGCACTTAAATATTATTATGGTGGATTTAATATTGAGATTAAATCTGACCAATCACCTGTTACTGAAGCTGATAAAGAATGTGATTCTTTAATCAGAAAATATCTAAAATCTAAATTTCCTTCTTATTCATTTTTAACCGAAGAGAGCAAAGATGATTTTTCTAGATTAGATAATGATTGGTGTTGGATAATTGATCCAATTGATGGAACTCAAGATTTTGTTCATAAAGATGATGATTTCACAATTAATATTGCTCTTTGTTATAGAAACGAAATTGTACTTGGTGTTGTCGTTGTTCCTGTACGAAACAACATATACTATGCAACAAGATGGAAAGGAGCATACAAAATAGATAGTGAAGGCAAAACATCAAGAATTTATGTGAGTGATAAATTAAATAATCTAACAGTTCTTCAAAGCAAATTCCATCCTAAGAAGGAAGAATGTGAGATATATGAGAAATACAAGAATCGAATAGCTAAAATTATAAATGCTGGTAGTTCCTTAAAAGCATGTTTGATAGCTGAAGGAAAAGCAGAATTAACTTATCGAGTTGGTGATGGGACAAAAGAATGGGATACGGCTGCATTTCAAATCATCGTTGAAGAAGCAGGTGGACACGTTCTTCAATATGATGGAACACGAATAAAATATAATAAGAAAGATGTTCATAATCGTAACGGATTTATAGTTATGAATCGTCTTCAAAATTTTATTTTTTAGACTATTTTAGATTAAAAGTTTGCAGAATCGGCTTCTTTTAATGCTTTTTTTATTTCTTCTTTTTGATCTGCAGGGCGAACTGCAATCACTCCTGGTACTTCTTCCATGATTATAGTTTCAATACCAAATTCAATGTCGTCAGTGATGTAAGCACAATCACTACAAGCACCTTCTATGTTTACATATACAATTCCATCTTCAAAAGAATGAAATGTAACATCTCCTCCATCTCTTTGCATAAAAGGACGCACCTTTTCTATAGTTTCTTTAATCAATTCAATGGTTTCATTCTCATCCATAAGCAATAATAATTATAGGAGCGAATATTCTTAAATCAATTAATTTAAACTAGAATGTTAATAATGCATTGGCACAATCCCTTAAAATTAGAAACATGCTTCTACTAACAAGATGCCTTTATTTAATAATATTTTTATACAAATAAAAATTAAATGTATAAGTTTAGATAAAAAA
>CAZJPX010000013.1:14176-16447 GCA_964548325.1 uncultured Staphylococcaceae bacterium | reverse complement strand
TTTTGATTTTGAATGGTTATTAGGACAATTACAATCCACTGAGTTTGCCCAAGCTGGTACGCTTGAAATTTATGGAGGAGATCAAACCGGTGCTTCTGGAGAGGTCACAATAGGAGTTAAAAGTGTATGGGATGGAGAATTCTTTTTCTTAGAACATACTTACTATGAAGATGATGGTACAACCTCAACAGCTGATACAAGAGTATATAAAGGCGATAATGGTTTAGCTGTATCTAGATATTTAAATTATGATAATACATTTTTAGATTATCCTTGGACTTATGATTCTGGTGAAAATGTATATTTTGATGATGAATATGATAATCCATTTAAAAATGTGACGACCGATGATTTTGAAGCAGTTGAGGTAGATGAAGATGGAACTACTACTATCGTATTGACTATCCAGGAAGAATATTCATTATATCTTAGTTTTTTCCTAGCTGGATATGAGGATATACCTCTTGATGTGATCACATTTACTGTAGATGAAGATTTAACAACAATTTCTGGATCTGTTTCATTCTACGAAGAATATGAAGAAGATGGAGTAGATAAGTACTCTGGAGGTTCCTATCAATTTGAATTAGTTTCTCAAGACACAATTGAAACTAATAAAGTTACTCAATTTGAAATAACTGAAGGCCATGCTCCTTTATCTTCTTTATTAACTACACTATCTAATCATAACTTCACAATGAAAGTTGATCGAAATAGCACCTCATATAACACATCTTATGAAACAATTGAGATGTCTAATGTTTCTCTTAGAACATACGATGTAGATGAAAGTGATATATCAAATAAAGAATATATAGGTTATTATGAAAACGATGATGGTCTACATTCTGTCACATCAAATGGATCTTCACTTGTAGCAGATGATTATCCAATAACTGCCTATAGTTTATCTACACTTCGTTCTAATATGGGATTATCAGCAGCTCTATTTGATGTTAAAGATGAAAATACATTTGTCTTAAAGGAAGGATATGAAAGCTATGTTATCTATGGAGCAGTTGATTATAGATACAACTTTGATTTCTTATATTACTTAGATGCAGGTTCATACACTATTAAGATATTAGATGAGAGTGTAGAAATATCGTATTCATATTCATACTATGATTATGGAAATCTAGTCACTGGAACAGTTGAATTAGTATTGACAAATATTGGAACAACCAATATTGATGCATTTACATTTGTTGCTTACGAAGCACCAACTGGGCGGGATAGTTATGGTAGTTCGACAACAGAGATTTTAACTAAATATTTAGATAATAAATATAATGATATATTACCATTTATAGATTTCTCAAATTATAATTCAGGTGGTGTAAGTGAGATGACTACACCATCAGCACGTGTTTATTTTCAAGATAACAACAATGGAGGGGATGCATTTGTAACTGAGTATAGAAAATCATTAGAAGAGATCGGTTGGTCATTAGTAGAAAATAGAGATGACTACACATATATTTATCCAAGAGATGAAGGCGATGGATATTATCATCTTCGTATATATTCTCTATCCAGTGGTAGATACGTATACATGTTTATTTATGAAAAAGGTGGCAGTTTAGCAGACTATTTAAAAGGAAAATACGAATCAACAATAAATTCCACTGTTACAATAGAACAAGCAAATACATACTATTATTATGATTCAAGCACATCTACTAAAGGTGATGTATATAGTACAACAAATATAACTACTAAATATCAATTCTTAGATAATCAAGTGCTTAAAACACAAACAAGAAATTCTTCTACATCAACTACATACTTTGCTGCATACGATGATGGATCGTTCTACGTTTATAGTTTAACTTCATCTGGCGAGTGGTCTACCACTACTTATTATGATTCAAGTTATAACTGCACTGTTCCTACATATTTAAACTATGGTACATATCCACCAACTGCACTTTTAGATTATACAAGCAACTTCACATATCAAAGTGGAACCGATGCAGTTTTTGTACCTCTATCAGATTTTGTATCATTGATTGCTAGATATATCTTTGGTGTATCTGCCAATAATGCGAATAATTCTACATTCAGTCTTGCACAATTAGAGATAGATTACTTTAATAATCAATTTAGTATTTCATTGACTGCAGAAAGAATTTCTGGTTCATATTTGATAGAAGATGTATTCACAGCTACATACTCTAATTTTGGAAGTACAACTATCTCTAATATCACTTTACCAGAACAACCAAGTTCATAAAGAATACATCAATAGTATAAATTTTCAATTGACAT
>CAZJPX010000013.1:0-14076 GCA_964548325.1 uncultured Staphylococcaceae bacterium | reverse complement strand
TATTAGATTGTACAAGAACGAAAATAAACCAATTATTATTGAAATCGAAGATAACATTGACATTTAATTTAAATATAATGCTTGCTTCAATATTTCGATTATCTCTGCTATACTAGAAGTAGAAGTACTGTAGCATTGACTTTAATTAGAAACAATTAGATAAAAAGGGGGCTTCAAGCATGAAAACAAAAGAGAGTAATATCTTAAGTAAAACATTCACTATTCTATATATTTTATTTGGTATCGCTTTATTTACGGATGCAATTATTAATATTTGTATATCTCCTTATGCGGGACTTGGAATGTTTGTTCTTATAGCTTTTGCTGTTGTTGAGTTTGTTATTTCTGGATTTATTTTTGGAACATATATTAGACGTTTAATTAAAAGAGACCATTCTAAACCAAATGAAAATATACATTTCAACTTTAGAATTGTATGTTCAATTATATGGGTATTGATTGTTTCAGCTATATTTTTACTATCTAATTGGTCATATAAACTTCCATTACTTCTTTATGATGTAATAGTGATCGGATTACTAGTTGTCGCGATTTGTGGAAGAGCAACATACAATCAAAAACATAAATCAATACTTTTATTGGTCTCTTCAATTCTTAATATTGTGAATAGTGTCGCATTCGTTGCTATTGCTAATAGAGAAATTTTTGGTTTCTATGGAACATATTATATGGTAGGTCTTGCTGTTGGATTATTGATATACACAGTGATTGATGTTATGTTGATCGCTTTATCTATTATTCAACTTATTAGATTGAATAAAAATGATGACAAATCTCTTACAATTGAGATGAAAGAAGATATTGTTAATAATTAATGTTTTTATTCGACTATTTTATTAGGTATACTAGAAAAGAAGAACATTGATGTTGCTTAACAATGACATTAACAAAGGGATGGGATTGTTATGGAAAGAATGAAAAGATTAAATAAAACTCTTGCAATTTTATATATTGTGATTGGATCGCTCTTTTTACTAGATGCGATAGCAAATTGTATAATCGTTTTATATGATCCACATGCTTTTTATATGCTTCTCATTTATTTGATAGCTGTTTGTGAAGTATCTATGTTTGTCTCATCTATTGTGGTAGGCACGTTAACTTTAAGAAAAAATAATAATCAAGAACCTCAAAATGAAACCAAAAAGAAATGGGAAGTTAATTTATTATTTAAATTTATATATTCGATTGCATTTTCAGTTAGTGCGATTGGATGGTATATATGGTATTTAAAGACTGCTCTTATACCATTTTTACTTTTTAATTATTTAGCATTATTTATTGCCTTACTTGTTCTTTCAATTGTTGGTGCAAATAAGACAAAGCCTAAATTAAAGTTCATATTTAACAAAATTTGTGCAATTATTAATATCGTCATTAGTGTATTATCATTTATTCTATTACTTTCCTATTCAATCTATGCTGGTTATTTCATCGGTTATTTACTTGGTTTAATTGTATTCATAACAATCGATGTTGTAATTATTGTTGTATCTGGTATAGAGACAAAAATTGCAAATAAAGAAGTAAAACAAATTGAATTAGATCGTTCAGAACGATACTAAAATCTACGACCATTTTTTGTCGCACACTCTAATTAATATTCGATAGTTATCTTTAAAATTAATATAATCTAGATGGACTTACCAAGGGAGTCTTTAAATAAATTTTGGTTGTGAACGGAAGCATTTTAAAATCCAAGTAGCGTAATGGGTCGTTTTAGGGCTAGGTAATGCTATTCCAGCTCTATGTTTACTTAAAAATACCATTTAAAAATTGATTCATACATTATTTAAACAAAAAACAGTATGTCCATTTTTGTGTACACTCCATATATATAATCTTCGTTGTAAGGAGGTAAATCACATGGAACTAAATGGAAATTATATCGTTGTCACATTAGATGAAATGGAAAAGGAGGTTAAAGATATTTTAGCTATAGCTAAGGATAAGAACTTTAATGTTTTTATTAAAGAAAATGATCAAGAAGGATTTGTTTTAATATCTCATAGGGAGTATAAAAATATTAATATGAGAATCCAAGATGAGGCTTTAAAAAAAGCGTGCGAATTAATAGAAGAGTATAAGAAAACATTTGAGCATATTCATGATGATTTCATTTAAATAAAAGTTTTAGTCATTAACAACTCATATAATGGAACAATAATAATATTTTATAGATTATCATAAATGATTTTTTAAATTGTATACCCTAGAATTACAAAAGAAAGGTATACTCCATTTTGTAAATTAATTATTAAAATTTTACAAAAATAGTTGAGTTTTAAATGAATATGAAAAGAAACAAAGTGGTTTTATTGATTATCTATGCTTTCGTATTAATGGCTGCTAGTATACTTTTTTTAATTGATGGATCAATTTATATCTACTACATTATGATTTATTATTCATATATAGAAGTTTTAGTTGTTCTTCTTTTTCCTGCAATAGTTGGATCAATAGGAGTTATTATTGGTGGATACCTTTTAACGGATTCTACTAGAGCAATAACAGTTCTTCTTACAAAGAAAGCAACAGCTGATGAAAGCAACGAGTCTAGTCTAGATAAAAAAGGAAGACTTAAAATTTCAGAAACAAGAAAACTTTTTAAATCTCTTCATGCGATATGTAATATAACCATTATTATGTTTCTTGTTAACTATTTTTCACTTACCATTCAGAATGAAACATGGGACGAACTTTACAAACTTATATTTTATTTTGTTGGATATGGTTTAATCTTTATGATGAGTGGTATATTTGTTGATAGAGCAAATGCGAAAAATAAATCAAACGTCGTGAAACGACATTCAATTGAAGAATTATTTCTTTTAAGCGTTGGTATCTATTGTCTTGTTATCAATATAGTTATTTATTTTAGTTTACTTTATCTAATTGCCTGCGCATTACTTCTTGCATTAGAGCTTGCAAGATTTATTTATCTAATCATCTTTATTTTTAAAAAGAGTCCAGTTGAAGAAAATTTAATTACTAATGATAAAACAAATAACACTATGGAATTTAAGTATAAGTTAACTATAAAAAAGAAAGATAACGAAGAACATATTGATTAATATCTAAAGATTAAATGACGTTAAATGACCATTATTTTTTGATTATGTTTTATTATGTTTATAAGTTTATATGTAGTAAAATAAAGTGAATGGAAGAACCCATTTATGTATTGATTGCTAAAGATTTAAATAACTAGTTAGGTATTAAAAGATTATGGAAAAAAATAAGATAGTATTAGGTTTATATTCGGTTACACTTTTTACAGTAGGATTACTGCTTTTAATAAACGGAATAAATTTAATTTTAGATAATTTGCCTAATGGTGAAACAGAATTATCTAGTTTTATAAACTTTGGTTTACATTTGACGGTTGGAATATATGAATCTTTTATTGGACTTGTTGCTACATTATTTAGTTTAAGATCAATCTCGTTCTTATTTAACAAAAAGAATGATCTTTTAAACAATAATGTATCGAATGTTAATTTAAAAAACCGAAGATCTTTTAATAAACCAAAACAACTATTTATTTTAATCTACATGATTTCTATTTTTACCTATGCTATTTTTATGATGAGTACTATCTATAATGCCTTTCTTAATGATCAAACAAGTACACTTTATCAACTAGCATTTTACTTTTTAGGGTTTATAGCAGTTGTTTTAATTGCTCTTATTTTAAATGCAGTTGGAAAAGCTCTTAAATTAAGTAATGCTAAAATGGAAGCTCTTAAAGAAATACCACTTGCATGTGGAGGTATGTATAGTCTAATTCTAAATATAATTAATCCTTTTGATAAAATATCTTTAGTTATTTTTGTGATTCTTCTTGTTGCTTTAACAGCAAGATTTATTTATGTAATTGTTTATCTAATTATTGCAAAACCAACTATTGAAGAGATTGACTCAACTATGTATAAGGCTATTGATAGCAGCGATCAAAGGTTTTATGATCGATTTATTACGAGCGATAAAAACGAAGAAAATTATCATTAAAAGAATCCATTAATAAGATAAATTATTAAATATTTGTCGAACTCGTCGGAAGTTCAATATACTTGTGAATAATTTTTTATCTAAATATGCTTTGTAATTTTTTGATTATCATAAATGAAAGAACATCCTTTTTATTGTAGTATTATAAGGAAAGCAAAATTGGCTTTTATATTTGCTTAATATAATTTTAAAAAAGTGAGGTATTAAAAGAGTTATGGAAAAAAATAAGAAGTTTTTATGGATTTACATTATTGCATTGATGGCTGTTGGTGCAACGCTTTTGATTGTTGGCGCAATATATGTTGGTAGATATTGGATTGCCGATTGGCCAGATGATTCAACAGAGAAGCTTGGACTTATTTTATCTATGGCAATCGGTTTAATTGAAGCTATCTTTGGTGGAATTCTTTTAAGCAGTGCAGTTAAAGGATTACAATCATTGATTCCTAATAAAGAACAAACCATAGAAAGTAGTACAGAATCTGATAATAATACTTCAACTAGTGTACATAAAAAACGTGCCTTCACTTTGAGATCCTTGTTTTATAGCACTCATTTCATTTGTATTGCAACCTTACTCATTTTCATTTTGGTAAATTTGTATATCGTTTTTGGTACTGAATATGGAGTTGCTGAAAACTTATACATTATTGTACCTTTCTTTGCTGTATTTTTTGTTTTTATCTTTCCAGATGCTTTTTTACAAAGAAGAAAGAAAAATAAAAAAATAAGTGAAAATAGGTATAAACTATGGCAAGAATTTTACTTCACTTTAGGAGCAATGTACTGTGTTATCATAAATTTAATTTTTCTTTATCAATTTGATATTGCAACTTTGGTTGCTTTTGCTGTGCTTCTAGCTATCGAATCAGGTAGAGCCATTGATTTAATTATTATTATTTCTAAAACGAAGAATAAAACTAATTCTATGAATGAAAATGTAGTCACAAACAATGAACCTGAAATTGATAATCGATTCATTGCAGATGATAAAAACAAAGACGATTAAAGTATATAAAAACAATTTCTTTTGTATTTGTAAGATTTGATAAATGAAAGTAATAATAATTGGAGGAGTGGCAGGAGGTGCAACCACTGCTGCTAGGCTCAGAAGATTAAATGAAAATATACAAATAACCATTTATGAAAAAAGTGGTTATATTTCATATGCAAATTGTGGTCTCCCTTATTTTATAGGTGATGTTATAACTTCAAAAAGTGCCTTGACTCTTCAAACACCTGAATCTTTTAAAGATAGATTTAATATCGATGTTTTTGTTAATCATGAAGTTATCTCCATCAATAGAAAGAAAAAGGAGATTGTTATAAAAGATCTTCTTAACAACAAAGAGATAATAGATACATATGATAAATTAGTTATTGCAACTGGAGCGAATCCTATAATTCCTAATATCGAAGGAAAAGAACTTGGACTAACTTTAAAAAACATTGAAGATGCATACAAGATGTATGACTATATTAAGGAAAATAATGTTAAGGATGCTCTTGTAATTGGAGGGGGTTTTATTGGATTAGAGGTAATTGAGAATTTAAGAAATAAAAATATAAATGTGACCTTAATAGAAAAAGGATCTCAAGTATTGCCTCAAGTTGATGTAGAACTTATTCCAATTGTTCATGAAGAATTAATTAAAAATAACGTAAAATTAAAATTTAATAAAGAAATAGCAGGATTATTTAAAGAAAACGGCAAGATTGTAGCAAAATTTATTGATAAAGAAACCATAAAAACTGATATGGTTGTTTTTGCAATTGGAGTTTTACCTGCTTCTAAGTTAGCAGCTGATTGTGGACTGGTTCTTGGAATAAAAAGTTCAATTAAAGTAAATAGATATCTAAGAACTTCATGTAAAAATGTTTATGCATGTGGAGATGTTATATCTATTAAAAATCTATTAACAGAAAACTATGAATGTATTCCTCTTGCAGGACCTGCAAATAAACAAGCTAGAGTTGTTGCAAATAATTTAGCTGGTATCAAAGAGGAATATAAAGGAACAATTGGAACATCAATTATTAAAGTATTTGATAATGTTGTTGGTTTTACTGGCTTAAATGAAAGACAAGCAAAGGGTTTAGGTTATAACTACGATAAAATTTATATTTCTCCAAATAATCACGCTTCTTATTATCCTAGTTCTGAAATATTAAATATGAAAGTCATGTTTGATAAAGATACATATAAGGTATTGGGTGCTCAGATTATTGGAAAAGATGGAGTAGATAAGAAAATTGATATCTTATCTTTTGCTATATTCAATAATATCTCTTTATTTGATTTAAAAGATATAGATTTTGCATATGCTCCACCTTTTAACAGTGCAAAAGATCCTATAAACATGATTTCTTTTGTTTTAGATAACTTAAAAAATAATATTGTTAACCAATTCTTTATGGAAGATATACCAAATTTATCTAAAGATAAAAATGTTTTATTTTTAGATGTTCGTACAGTTAAAGAATATAAAAAATGTCATATTAAAAATTCAGTTAATATACCAGTAGATGAATTAAGAAAAAGAATAAGTGAAGTAGATAAAACAAAAGAAATATATTTAATATGTTTATCAGGAGTTAGATCATACATCGCTTCAAGAATATTAAGCGCATATGGTTGTACATCTTATAATCTATCTGGTGGATTTAGATTGGTTGAATTAAACAAAGAAAAGTATTTATCATACTTAGAATCAGAGTAAAAAAATATAAAATATTCAGTTTTTGCGCCCTTTTTGATTAAAATACAGCCTTAAACACATATAAAATATAAGTTTTGTTTTGTTTATAAATCTAGAAATAACTATAATATTATAACTAGTTGAAAAGGAGATACATCATGGAGAATGTAGCTACTAAAAATAAAAAAGTAAACAATCAAAAAGTTGGTGTTAGAAAATGGTTTATTTTTGTTTTGATTGGTTTAATTGGACAATTTGCTTGGGCTGTAGAAAATATGTATTTAAATTCATATATTACATATTTGAATTTTACAGACCCTACAGGTGTAGGATTTAATTATTCTACTTTAATTGCAATCACAACAGCTGCAAGTGCAATTGTTGCAACTCTTACTACTATCTTCATGGGCAGTCTCTCTGATAAAGTCAACAAAAGAAAAATATTTATATCGACTGGATACATCATATGGGGAATATCAACAGCATCATTTGGATTACTTAATGTAAATAGTGATGCATCCTTATTTGCTATTTCAATGACTGCATACACTGCGGCTATTATGGTCATAGTTATAGATTGTGTGATGACCTTCTTTGGATCAACAAGCAACGATGCAGCGTTTAATTCATATGTGACTAAAAATACAACCAATGAAAATAGAGGAAAGGTAGAAGGAGTTTTATCTATTCTTCCTCTTATTGCAATGCTTATCATTTTTGTTGGACTAAATAGTTTAACAACTGAAGCATCTGGATATAGATGGGATCTTTTCTTCTATATAGTTGGAGGACTAGTTACAGTTGTTGGTTTAATATCTATATGGTTAATACCAAAAGAGAAAAAGGAAGAGAAAACTTTAAATGAAGGATACACAAGATATCTAATAGAAGGATTTAAACCAAAAACTGTTAAAGAGAATAAATTGCTCTATCTCGTACTACTTGCTTACTTTATTTATGGTGTAGCAATTCAAGTGTATTTCCCATATCTAATGATATATGTTCAATACACTTGTAACATTTCAAATACTGGAGAAAGTTTTTTAACTCCATTTGCTATCGTGATGGCTGTTGCCTTACTTCTTGGTTCTTTATTATCTGTAGTTATTGGTTTCATATCAGATAAATTAAAAAAAGAGAACATGATGGTTCCTGTAATTATTATTTTAATGATTGGCCTACTTTTAATGTTTTTTATTCCTTATGTTAATGATGATACATTAAGAACAGTATATGGATCATTTGCAGGACTTGTGATGATACTTGGGTATGTTAGTGTTCCTACCATCTTAAATTCAATGGTCAAAGATAACATTCCAAAAGGAAAAGAAGGTTCGTTTATGGGTGTTAGGATGCTTTTTGTTACAGCACTTCCGATGTGTGTAGGACCATTTATTGGAGATGCATTAAATGCAGCATATGGAAAATACTACATTTCAGAATATGGAGTAGAATCTGTTGTTCCAAGTGAACGGGGATATATTGTCGGTATTGCTATATTAGTTTTATCTTTTATTCCAATCTACTTCATCATTAAAGAGATTAAAAAACAAAACAAAGGAAAGAACAAAGGATATCTAATTAGTGAGTTAAAAGATATAGATGAAAAAGAATTAGAGTTTGATCTATCTAAACACCCTCGTCCTCAATTTAATAGAGATAAATATTTGTTATTAAATGGAGCATGGGATATTAAAATAACAAAAGATGAAAAATTACCTACTACTTATGATAAGGAGGTGATCGTTCCATTTGCTGTAGAATCACCTCTTTCAAAAGTTAATCACCTTTTAAATGCAGATGAATATATTTATTATCATAAGAAATTAGATGTACCTCCAACATTTAATAAAGAACATGTATTTTTAAATTTCGAAGGTGTAGATCAAACTTGTTGGATATATTTAAACAATCAATTGGTGTATCAACATGTCGGCGGATATACAAGATTTAATATAGATCTTAAACCTCATATTATTAACGGAACTGTTGATGTAGTTGTTAAAGTTAAAGATGTGAGTGATGATTCATATCATCAAGTTGGGAAACAACGTCTTGCTCCTACATCGGC
This sequence comes from uncultured Staphylococcaceae bacterium, assembly GCA_964548325.1. Taxonomy (GTDB): domain Bacteria; phylum Bacillota_I; class Bacilli_A; order RFN20; family CAG-826; genus Onthovivens. Next base: position 5,274 of record CAZJPX010000013.1, on the reverse strand, counting down.
CTGGTTTTATTCATCATCAAGTGGAATTTATAAACCTGTATATATTGAAAGTACACCAAAGAATTATATTAAAAGCGTTAAATATAAAGAACGATATGATGAGAAGAGTTTTTTAATATATGTAGAAACAAATATATATGGAAAAGTAGAAGTTCATGTTGATGATAAAATATTTAATATCGAATCAAATAAATGGGTAAAGATAACACCAAATAAATTTATTCCTTGGAGTTTAGAAAATCCTCATCTATACGAGATTAAACTTAAATTCTATGATGATGTTGTTAATTCATATTATGGAATTAGAAAAATAGAAATAAAAGGTGATAAAGAAAAACAAATATATTTAAACAACAAAAGAGTCTTCCTCAATGGATTATTAGACCAAGGATATTATTATTTAGGCGGATTGACACCAAGAAGTTATGATGAATATTATACCGATATCAAAAACATCAAAGATCTTGGATACAACTGTCTTAGAAAACATGTAAAAGTTGAGATGGATTATTTCTATTATTATGCAGATAAATTAGGTGTTCTCATAATTCAAGATATACCAAATGGAGGAGAGAAGACAAAATTTTTAGATGTTGTCATACCTCGTATCTCATATAAGTTATTCAATGATGAAAAATTCTTAACTTATAAAAAATATGGAAGATTAAGTGAAGAAGGTCGAATTGAATATTACAAAGATTTAGATGATATTATTGAAGCTACATCATCATTTCCATCAATTGTTATTTACACTCCTTTTAATGAAGCGTGGGGAGAATTTGATCCTCAAGTTGTATATCAATACATTAAAGATAAAAACATTGATCAATTAATTGATACAGCAAGTGGTTGGATTGATACTGTTAGAAGTGATTTCTTCTCAATCCATTCATATACTCTACCTGCACGTAAACGCTATGATCCAAAAGGAGATAATAGACCATACGTATTAACCGAGATTGGTGGAACAGCTTTAAAGATAGATGGGCATTATGATTATCCTAGTTTGTATGGGCATGGCAAATGTAAAGATAGTAAACAACTTGAAACGAAATATACGAAACTATATAGGTCTCTAATTAAAAGAATTGAAGATAATAATTTAAATGGAATAATTTACACTCAATTAAATGATTGTGAAACAGAAGCAAATGGTATTTATACATTAGATAGAAAAGTACTTAAACTAGATAAGGAAGTAATTAAAAATATAAACAAAGAAATAGAAAATTCGTTATAAATATATTGTTTTTGCAATAGTTTTACGTAAATAGATAAGTTTTTCGATAATATTAATATGGACGCATTCTAGATTATCTATGTTTTGTTTAACTGTTTTAATGATTGTTTCTCGATTTTTATATGAAAAACTATTAGAATTATAGATACATTTATTAATTGAAAACTGGTAGATAAGTGGAAGAAAAAAAGTATTTATTAAAAAAGATGAAAGTAAAAGACCATCTTGTTATTATGGATTTTGTCGATTTTAACTTGAAGTTTTCTATCGATTCATATGCTAAATATAAAGATTTTGTTGTTGGAGAAACATATCTAGAGAGTGAAATAAACGAATTAATCAAAGAAAGTAATAAATTTAAGGTTAGAAGATACATCGCTAAACTTATTTTAAGACGTGATTATTCATCAACTGACATCATAGTAAAAGTCCATTCTAAATATGGTGATATCGAATATTTAGATGAATTTTTAAAAGAAGGTTTAAATACTGATTTAAAAACAAAGATTGATAAGGACTTTATTAGAGAATACTTATATTATTTGAATGCCAATAATTATGGTAAATACTACATACTAAATTTCTTTAGAAAACACGGGATTGGCAATGATGTTATTGCGAATTTAAAGTTTTCATACGAAGAAGAAAAACAAAAATGCTATGATTATTTTAAAACGATTGAACATAAATATGTTTCAAATAATTATGTTAAACAAAAAAGAAAACTATTTGATGTGTTATTACTTAGAGGATTTGATACCGAGATAATTAATGATATATTGGATGAATTACAAATTGATAAAGATGCTGAGTATCAAAAACTAATAAAAGATTACAATAAGCTTAAAAATAAATATTCAAAAAAATATGATAAAGCCATCTTAAAAGATAAAATATTTAATGCATTAATTAATAAAGGTTATTCATATCAGATGGTTTATGAATATGTAGAAGAAGTGAAAGAGGAAGAGAATGTATGATTAAAGATTTAAGAGAGAACATGTCTGTCAATGCATCTTTTTTAATAAAAGATTGTGTTACTTTAACTAGTGCTAGTGGAACAACGTATTTATCGATGATATTACAAGATTCTACAGGTACAATAGAGGCTAAAAAATTTGATGTTCATAAAAAGGATTATGATCTATTTATACCTGGTAATTTTGTAGAAATCGATGCAGATACCAACGTTTTTAAAGAAAAACTCCAATTAATTGTCCATTCTGGTTCTCTTCTTGATCCAAATAAGATCAATATAAAATACTTTGTTAAAAGTACAAATCAATCAGAAACTGAACTTAAAAAAGAAACATATGATTTTATAAAATCTATTAAAAATAAGGACTTAAATAAAATAGTTAAAAAGATAATTGATGATAATTGGACAAAGTTTTTAACATATCCTGCAGGAGTTAGAGTACATCACGATTATTTTGGTGGACTTATCACTCACACTTTATCGATGTGTAAAGTCGCAGATCTATTATGTAAAAACATTTATAAAAATTTAAATAGAGATCTATTAATTAGTGGATGTATGCTTCATGATTTAGGAAAAATAGTTGAACTCAGCGGACCTGTAGGAACTATATATACAATTGAAGGGAAAATGATTGGTCATTTAGTGATAGGAGCGATGTTTGTTCAAAATGCTGCAAAAGAATTAAATATTAAAAGTGAAGAAGCAACATTATTAGCTCATATGTTATTATCACATCATGGAAAACTTGAATATGGATCTCCAGTTCCTCCTCTTATTAAAGAAGCTGTCGTATTAAATATGATTGATGATATGGATGCTAAAATCAATACGATGGAAAAACTATTAGATAATATACCTATCGGATCATATACCGATCGTATATTCACTCTTGATAATAGAGCTATCTATAAACATAGCTTAGATAAATCTGAGGATAAGGAATAATTATTAATCTATAACTTTAATAGCGAGACAACTTCTAAGAAGTTCTTTTTCTCTTGTTCAAGATCTTTCATTTCTAACTGTCTTGCATCATATCGAGGAATCACATGGACATGAAAATGTTTAACAACTTGTCCTGCTGATTCATAGCAATTGGTCAATATATTAACTCCTGTCGCATGCAAGGCTCTAATTTGGATTTGTCCAATACGTTGAGCAACATTCATCACCTTATTCATAATATATTTAGGTGTAGATAAAAATGTTTCATAATGATTTTTTGAGACGACAAGGGTATGTCCATAGGTCTCAGGATTGACATCTAAAAAGGCAAGTATATCTTCATCTTCATACACTTTATTTGATTCAAATATACCAGCAGCTATTTTACAAAAAACACAATTTGGTTCAAAGTTTTTCATCATATCCTCCTCTGTATAACTATCTATTTATTATATCAAAAGATGTTTCTTATATGGATTATCTATCTAAAATCTCTAATGGACATATGGGTTACTATAGAATGTACCTGATGATAATTCAATCAAGTAGTTATCATTTTCAATGCAACTTTTAACTTCATCAGATGCATTCATATATGAGATATAAAATATTCTACTTGTATAGAATTCAAAATATCCATTTTCATCAAAAATAATTTCACAGCCAAGACTATCAGAGTATGTAAATTGATCACTATTACGTATCCACTCTATTGATGATAAATAAAAAGTAAAAGAAAAATAATGAGTATGTGTATCATCTTCTGAGATTGTGTAATATATAACAAATTCTTCTTCTTGTTCATGGTTTTCTATTTTTATTTTTACTGTACCAAATGTATGTTCATAGCCAATTGCATATGCTTTTTGTAAACTTCTTCCATAGCCACATCCTACTAATAAAAATAATGAAGTAAAAAGAAAAAAACTTTTAAGACTCTTCATGGTATAAACTCCTATTGATATGGATATTATAGCATTTAATCTAAAAGTTTAAATTGAGGGATTTTAGTAAAATCTTTGCTAAAATCCCTCTTTCTTTGAAAATATTATTTATTAATAATCAAATAAATCTGGATAAGTTTCAACGAAGTATTCAAATACATCTTGATCGAAGTAGGTGATATATGAGTTTTCAAGGAAGTATTCAAGTGCAACAGAAGTATATGTACTTCCACTTGCAATCTCATAGCCGACCTCAATTGCATATGATTCGATCTCTTTTAATTCTTCATCGGTTGCATCATCACTTGATGTGGTCTTAGATGGAGTGACGTAGTCATAAACTGCAACTAGATAATATGAAGTACCATCATCATTGCTCCAAATGACACTATCATATTCATCCCAGGTGCTATAACTTGATTTCTTTAAGAAGGTGACTCCACCTGCTTGGAATGTCTTAATATATGACCAATCGATGGTGTAATCTTCAATTGAAGGAGCAGAGTTTAACTCATTGATAATTGATGCACTGAATAATCTTTCAGTGATTGAATCTGGAAGATCTGAGTAATCACTTCTGGTACCCCAACCATAAGTTGTATAATCTTCAACTCTTAAAGAATTAGTTCTAATTGCTAATCCTTCCTCTGGAGAATATGTACGATCATTGATTGAAGTGAATGATTCATAATTTGTTTCATCATTGGTCAATGGGTTATCAGTTAATGTTGAATATTCAGCAATTAAATCTCCATATAATGAATCTTCATAATACGAATATCCATTGTAAGCTGTTCCATCTATGTAGGTGACTTCATTACCTGTAGCAGTGTTCTTACCTTCTCCATCTACAATAATTTTTGTATTTTGCCATTCAGTTGTTAAATTACCAAATGTATCAACAGCGATAGTTTGAGCAAGAGGCTCATGATTGGTTGCTAACTCTTCTAAATCAGAAGGTATTCCTTGCCATGCAAGACACGCTTCTTCAAAAGATAAGTTATCTTCTGTGATGGTTGTGTCTGCACTATTAGCTTGTTCTAGAGATTCTATTAAATAATTCTTCAATAAGTTATAAGCATCGTTTGCAGTATTGTTTACGATTTGGACATACTCAATCTTTCTTTGTTGAGTTCTACCGATTGCCGCATATTGATTTTGTA